>JAYSVL010000342.1:0-1741 GCA_043718595.1 Gemmatimonadaceae bacterium | reverse complement strand
TTCAGACTCGACGATCCTGATGGGTATTGCGAGCGTGCGGCAGTTGCCAAATGGCGGGGTGATTGTCAACGACGCAACACGCCGGCAGTTGGTGGTGTTTGATTCAACGCTCACGAAGCACACGGTGATTGCGGATACGTCAACCAATTCGCCCAACAGTTATGGATTGCGCGGGAGCATGGGCGGATTGGTGCCCTACGTGGGCGACTCGACCATTTTCATCGACACGGAATCGCAGGCGTTTCTGGTGATTGATGAGCGCGGGCGTTTCGCGCGCGTGATGGCCCCGACGCGTGCGAGCGACATGTTCTATATCAGCAGCGGCGCATACGGGCGCGCTGGATTCGACGCGAAGGGGCGGATGATTTACCGCACCGTTCGGCGGAACGCTGGTGGCTTCGGCGGCCCACGTGATCAGAGTGGGAAGCCGGTGATCACGCTGCAGCCAGACTCTGCACCGCTGTTGCGCGCGGACTTTGACAAGCGTACGGTGGACACGATTGGACTGATCAAAGTGCCGGTACAGAAGTCTGTGAACATCTCGACGGCCAACATGTCGATTGGCTACCAAGTCTTCAATCCACTGCCGCTCGGCGACGAATGGGCGCTCTTGCCCGATGGCACGATCGCAATTGTGCGCGGGCAAGACTATCACATCGATTGGCTCGCGCCCGACGGCAAACTGACATCGTCGCCAAAGATGCCGTTTGACTGGAAGCGCATCTCGCTGGAAGAGAAGCAGCAGATGCTGGATTCGGTGAAGAAGGCCAATGCAGAGCGTGAAGCGAAGTTGCCGCCGCCACCACCGTCGCCTCCTGGCATGCCACAGATGCCCCGCATGGTGTTCACAATTGTCGACGTGGCGGACCTACCGGACTACTATCCGGCTGTTCGCGAAGGGCAGGTGCGCGCCGATCCGGAGGGGCGTGTATGGATCTTGCCCAGTACATCGGCGGCGGCGAAAGGGGGCTTGTTGTACGACGTGGTGAACCGGCAGGGCGAGATTGAAGAGCGTGTGCAGTTGCCAGCGGGGAGGACGCTCGTAGGGTTTGGTGCGAACGGTGCGATCTACATGCACAACGTGAAGAGCCCGCGCAGTGCGACGATTGAGCGGGCGCAGGTGGTTCGGTGAACCCAGCCGATCAGGGCGGCGATGAAAATGCTGTGACGATCACGGAGTTCTCACCCGCTCTGCTGCATGAACACCAAATCGCACGAAGTGTTTGACGTTCCAGGTATACAGCGCAGTGGCATCGGCATTGTCGGCGCATCGCGAGTGCAGGGCGTCACAGACTCCACCTCCTGTCACGGCGAATCGCGCCGCGTCGCTCAGGACAGCGACATAGTCTTCCGCAGACAAGGCGACCACGGCGAGTCGTTCACGCACGTCGGCGAGAAACAGCAGGGCCTCGTCTGGACTCACTCGATCTTTCCCGGGCATTCCCGTCAGCACGGCATACACTTCGGCGAGACAGTGAGCACTCGTGCACGCGGAGGTTGGCGCAAGGCTGCGAAAGAGCGTCATGCTTGCGTCGTGGTGCTGATGGTCTCCATAAAACGTGGCGACCAGCACCGACGTGTCCAGAAACACCGTCACGAGCCTTCAGCCCGTCGTGTGCGAGTGTCGAGGAGGACGGCGTTGACGGCATCCGTCGTGATTGGTGACCCTCCACGCCGAAAAACCCACACGCCGTGTTCTTTGCGCAGCGCGGAGCCTGAACGAACAGGTCGAAGGGTTAGC
>JAYSVL010000341.1:0-16482 GCA_043718595.1 Gemmatimonadaceae bacterium | reverse complement strand
AGTCGGTGCCACCGTTTGTGTGTCGCGCGGGCTAATCGCGCTCCGATCCAGCGTCATCGACAACAGGCCCTCGACCGACGCGCGTTGTGCTACCGGTGTGACGTCGTGGCTGTTGCTCGTCTCCGGCACTGTGTCAAATGTCGCGCGCGACCGCGCCAGGAACGCGTCAACGCTCGCGAGCAAGGAGGCGCTACTTACGTCTGCCGCTGTTAACGATGCGTCATGGTTGCGCGCCCGTCCATCAATGCGCGTCTCGTCGCGCAACGCAGCACGCGTTGACTCGCGCTCTGCGTCACGGCCACGCGTTGGGATAGCGGTCGCGTTTGAACGTGGCGATGCCGGTTCGGTCACGGCGTCGGCAGCAGAATCAGTGAGAATGCCGTAACGCAAGCGGTCCGAAACGGCCTGTGCGTTGGCGTGCGTTGCCGACGTCGTGGTTGGCAACAGCGCTGCTTCCGGCGATGTCAGAGCGACGGATGCGTCGATCAACGGCGAGTCGACGTTGTCCGCCACGGCGGCGCCGTCCAATACTCGGTCGAGCAGCGAGACAGTCGGCGACGACGTCGGTGTCTGCCGAGGGCTGCGCGTCACGGCTCCAGCCGTCGCCAGCACGGCGAGCAAGGCGGCGAATTCTGGTGTCGTCACCTGCACGCGCGCGGGTCGCGTCTCATCGTCGCGACGCATTCCGTCGGAACGAATTGGCGTGTCACGTCGCGCGATCGATTGCACCGCGCGCTGCGCTGTGAAGCCTATGTCAGGCATGGTCATGGCTTGATATCCGGCGTGCGCGACGCTCCGCGCGCAATCGCAGCCGCCCTCGCCGCGGGAAACGTGGCGAGAATCGCTGCGGCCTGACGATCACTCATCATGCCAAGAATGCTGCGCACATCGTCGTCGTTCATCTGGTCCATCACCTTCGATGCCTCCTTGGCCTGCATGGCTCCAAAGATTTTCGCCAGACGCTGTTCAGGGAGGGGCGTCGCCATCGCGTCGTTACGCGCACCACGCAGTGCGGCCGCTACAGCGCCGGTACTTGGTGCTCCTGGTTTCTCGCTGTGTTTCGCCGCTGCCGACGACGCACCTTCTGGTTTCACACCGTGTGCGGCGTCTGCGTGTGTGTCCGCCGCAGCGTGGGTGTCAGCAGGCTTCGCGTCATGAGCCGCCTCGGTTTTCGGTGCGACGCTTTTGATTGCGGTGGAACGCTTCTCCTGCGCTGCGGCGTGTGTTGCCTCGCCCTTCACTTCGTGTGATGCTTCGGGTTTCGCAGCGTGTCCCGCAACGGACTTCTCGGCGTGCGACACCTCCGGCTTTACGTCCCGCGATGGCTTCTCGCCGCGTGTCGGCTTCTCTCCGTGATCGGCGGCATCATGTGATGGCGTCGCGTCGTGTAACCCCTTGGTCGCCTGTTTGAGCTCCGAGCGCGCTGTCGCCAGCGCTCTCAGACTGTCGGCAGGCGTCGTTGGCACCTCCTCTGCATGCTCGGCGCTGTCGGGCTCGATATCGTGCAACTCGGGCTCGTTCGCCGTCGAGTCCTCATCAGCATGCGGCTTGGGCGGATGCGCCTTAAGGCTGTCCGCGCGCTGCGCAGAGTCGGCGGTGAACTTTTTCGACGCGCGCATGTAGGCGTAGCCTGAGCCACCGCCGATGCCGGCGAAGAGCGCAATAATGATAGGAATGATCAGGAGCTTCATCGATTCAGACCATTGGTCCGGGTTGGCGAGCCGCCTGCGCGGCTCTGGCTGGTTTTCGACGACGCGACCGCGTCATCCTGGGCATCAATGCGACGTGCGAAACGACCAAGTGCGATCTCGTCCATCAACAGGCGATCCTTCTGTGCTTCTTCCGCACGCGCGACCTCGGCGTGGCGTTCCTTCAGGCGATCGAGCACGCGACGATCACGCGCGGCGTCGTCGAGTGCGGTCTGCGCGCCTGCCACAACGTGATCGGCTGCCGCGACCGATTCGGCAGCATGATCGACGCGTTGTTCCATGGCCTTGAGCACAAACCCCAACTGATGCAAGTGCCCAACCCGCGGCTGCGCATGCTGAGCGGCGTCCACTTCTGCGCGGGACGTCGAGTGCAACGTCGTCAGGGTGTCGTGCGTGCGCCGTGCGCTGGCCGCCGCGTCCCGTGCGTGTGCCAGTTCGCGCGCCTTCGCCTGCTCGCGCTGTTCACGCAATTCCAGCACACGCTGCAGTCGGAAGCGAAACATCAGACGCGCCTCACCATCGACGATTCAATCGACTCGGCGATCTGCGCGAGCTGCGCGTAGGTGTCACCATAGGGCGTCATTTCTTCCGGTCGCTGCTGCAGAAACTCGAGCACTTTGTTGCGATAGGCGAGTGCCGCGTCCACGTACGGATCGCTCCCTCGCTGGTACGCGCCCACCATGATCAAATCTTCCTTCTCGCGGTACGCGGCTTCAAGGCGCAGCATGGCA
This sequence comes from Gemmatimonadaceae bacterium, assembly GCA_043718595.1. GTDB lineage: Bacteria > Gemmatimonadota > Gemmatimonadetes > Gemmatimonadales > Gemmatimonadaceae > Gemmatimonas. Next base: position 14,042 of record JAYSVL010000341.1, on the reverse strand, counting down.
CTGCCAGCGCGACGCTGTGTCTCATTGATGATGAGATCGCGTACGCGGCTCTTGCTCTCAAGCACGTCGATCGACGGATAATGATTCTGCGAGGCCAGCCGTCGCGTTAACACAATGTGACCGTCGAGAATGGATCGCGCGGCGTCGGCAACGGGCTCGTTGAAGTCGTCACCGTCCACGAGCACAGTGTAGATGCCAGTGATACCACCGTGCGCACTGTTGCCGGCGCGTTCGAGCAGGCGCGGCAGAAGTGAGAACACCGACGGCGGATAGCCTTTTGTCGTGGGCGGCTCGCCCGTGGCCAGTCCAATCTCGCGCCACGCCATCGCGACGCGTGTCACCGAGTCCACCATCAGCAGCACATGCTTGCCCTGATCGCGGAAATATTCGGCAATCGCTGTCGCAACCAGGGCGCCGCGCGCACGAATCAGCGCCGCTTGATCACCAGTCGCGACGATGAGAATAGATCGCGCCAGTCCTTCCGGGCCGAGTGAATTCTCGATGAAGTCGCGCACTTCACGACCACGTTCGCCAAGCAACGCGATGACGTTGACGTCGGCTTCGGCCTGACGCGCGATCATGCCGAGCATCGTGCTCTTGCCCACGCCGGAACCGGCAAAAATGCCGATGCGCTGCCCGCGACCGATGGTGAGCAACCCGTCGATCGCGCGCACCCCAGTTTCGAGTGGTCGATCAATCACTTGCCGGTCGAGCGGATTGGGTGGCTCGGCGGAGAGCGGCACACGCGTCACCACATCAAGCTTGCCTTTGCCATCAATCGGATGTCCGAGACCGTTGAGCACGCGGCCCAGCAGACCAGGTCCCACATCAACACCAAACGTGCGACCGAGCGGCTGCACACTCGATCCCGGATGCAGTCCATCAAGTTCGCCGAGCGGCATGAGCAACACGCCGCGTTCATGAAAGCCGACGACTTCGGCGAGCACCGAACGATCGCGCGAGTGGCTGGAGATGCGACAGAGCGCGCCGAGTCCAACTTCGAGTCCACTGGCTTCGAGGACCAGGCCAGCAACGCGCGTGACGCGACCGTAGGCCGCAAGCCGACCGTCACGATCGAGTCGGGACACCATCGCCACCGCAGCTGGTGTCATGTTGCCCGGAAACAATGCCTCGGCGCGCGCGGTCGTCATCATGCCTGGATCTGTCCGAGCATACGGTATGCGCGCTCCAGTGACGTATCCACCCGGCCGTCAATCACGCGTTCGCGTCCTTCAACGAGACAACCACCACGCTGCACGTTGGGATCAATCAGCAAGCGCAGGTCGCGCACGCGACCCAGTACGTCGGGCGAAAGCAACGGCTCGCACGTTGCTATGTCATCCGGGTGCAATCGCACGCTCACCGTCTGATCGAGCGGAAACTGACCGAGCGCTCGCCGCACCAACTCGCCAACGATCTGTCCATCAGTTGTCACCTCGCGTTCAATGACGTGGCGTGCGACAACCACGGCCATCGCGGCGAGGTTCTCTTCAGCGTTGGCAATCCATGGTGCCTCGTGCACGTGCACACGCTCCACCGCGTCTGCGAGCGCAGCCAACGCGGCGGACACCGAGGCGTCGTACGCGGCACGCATCGCCTGCTCGCCGTCGGCCACACCACGCGAGTAGGCGTCATCGCTGACCGACGTATCGTCGACATGGGCGCCGTGCACTTCAGCCGGTCGCCTATCGAAGCGCGTATCGCCAGATAGCGACAGGAACCGCTCCGGCGACTCGAGTTCATCGAGCGCCCACGGAATCGCGCGAACGCCGCGACGTTCGTCAGACGAATACATCGTCCCCGGACCCTGAACTCATGACGATCTCGCCTGTTTCTTCCAGCGCGCGCACCTTCGACACGATATCCGTCTGCGCGGCTTCGACATCGCGCATTTTGACCGGCCCCAGGAATTCGATCTCTTCTTTGAGCCCTGACACGGCGCGTTGTGACATCGTGCCCATGATCTTCGCCTTGAGCTCCGGACTCGTCGCCTTGAGCGCCAACGCGAGCTGCTTGACGTCCACTTCGCGCAGCAGGCGCTGCAACGACTTGACGTCGAGCGCCGACAAATCTTCGAAGACGAACATGAGGTTCTTGATCTGATCGCTGAGCACGGAATCTTTTTCCGTGACCAGGTCGAGCACTTCTTTTTCAAGCGAGGCGTTGACGAGGTTGAGGATAGCGGCCACCGCGGCCGGTCCACCGACTTTGCTCATCCCTTGCGAGAACGCGAGGTCGGCCTCGCTGCCAATGGCGCGCTCCACCAGCGACACCATGTCGGGTGACACCTTTTCCATGCGTGCGATGCGAAACATCACGTCGCCGCCGACGGCCGGATCAAGCTCGCGCAGAATCGCCGCGACGTGCGCCGGATCGAGGTGCGCGAGGATAAGCGCGATGGTCTGTGGATGTTCACCACGCAGCGTACTGCTCAGCTGCTGCGGATCAGCGCGGCGCAAACGTCCAAAACGATCGCTGTCCGCGAGCTGTCCCTGAATTCGCTTCAGAATGGCTTCCGCTTGCAGTTCGCCAAACGCCTTCTCCAGCACATCACGCGCGAACTCGACGCCACCTTCGCTAAAGGAATCAAGACCGATTGTGAGCTCCAACCATTCGGTGAGCACCGCATCGGTGGTTTCGCTTGGGACACGATCCAGCTGCGCCATTTCGAGCGCGACAATCTCCGCCTCTTCCGCGGTCAGTGCGGCGGTGACTTTCGCCGCGTGATCGGAGCCCATCGCGGTACAAACGATGGCCACCTTCTGACGTCCGGTAAGACGATCCAGGGCATACTTCTCAGTGTTCGGCGTACGGGCCAGCGCAGTCGTCATCTATTCGGTCGAGTCTGTCGAGAGTCGTTAGGCGCGAAGCCAGCCGCGCATAACGCGCACGGCAGCTTCGGGTCGTTGATCCACCGTCGCCATCGCTTGCTCGCGTTCGTACGTCGTGGCTGGCGGTGGCAGCATCATGTGACGACGATCATCAATGGTCTGCTGTTGCTGCTGGTGTTCCGATGTCTCCCCCGAGCCGAGCGCGCCTCTCGTCTCCGTTGACGACGGCAACATCTGATACTGCGCAGCGGCGGCGAGTGCGAGCTGTTCCTGCTCCGCCTTCGTTGGCTTCTTGGGCTTGAGCGCCATGAGCAACACGACGGCAACAATGAGCAGCACCACCAACGCCGTGATGGCGACGATGGGTTTCGGATTCGACTGCAGTTTGGTGAGCAGATCTGGCGTGGGCAGCGTGTCCGCCTTTGGCGCGGGCGCGGGCACGTCGAACGGCGCACTGACCACCGAAATCACATCACCACGCGTTGAGTCAACGCCGAGTGCACTGCGCATTAGTGTTTCGATGCGAGTGATTTCCTCCGGACTGCGCGCGGTTACAATCGGTGCGGCGACTGTTTTGCTCGTGGTGTCGAGCGGTGGCAGCGTCACTTTGTCGGCAACGAGCACGGCGACCGTGAGACGCGTGACGTTGCCAATCGCACCACTAAAACTTTCGACACTCTTCGAGTTTTCGTACGACGTGGCTGATTGTGTGTAGCCCGCGCCCTGCTGCGGTGAGCTTGGCGCCACTTCGCTCTTTTGCTCGGTGGCCAGCGCTTGTTTGTCGGGGTCGATCCCCTGAACTGTGCGCTCCACCTTATTGAAGTTGATCGTCGCCGCGACTTGCACGCGCGCATTGCCACTGCCGACAAGACTGCTCAGCAGTTTATCAGCCTTTTGCTGGTAGTACGTTTCCACTTCGCGCTGTACGGATAGCTGACGACTCGACAGTCCGGTCATCGAACCGTCATCATCGATCGTGAGCGCCTGTCCACGTTCATCAACAATGGTGACGTGTTGCGCATCAAGCCCGCCAACACTGCTCGACACCAAGCTGGCGATACCACGCACCGTTTCGGCACGCGGCGCCTCACCGTTACTCATCGTGAGCGTGACGGAGGCTTTTGATGCGCGCTCATTCTTCTTGAAGAGCTGATCGTTCTCGAGCGCGAGATGCACTTGCACGGCTTTGACATCGCGCATCTTGCCAATCGTGCGCTCTAATTCGCCTTCCAGCGCGCGACTGAAGTTGACGCGCTGCGTGTAGTCGGTCATGCCCCACGCCGGTTTGTCGAACAGTTCGAGGCCTGGGCGTCCTGCGTCCGGCATGCCGTCAGACGCGAGGGCAACGCGTGCTTTCGGTGCGTCGGTGCTGCTGACGAGAATCGTCGACCCCGATCCTTGCAGCTCGTAGACGATGCCAAGTTCCGTCAGCTTGTCGGTCATCTTGCTGACGTTCTCCATCGGAATGTTGCTGAACAGCGGCACCATCTCCGGTTGTGTCGCCCAGCGCGAGACGCCAAACACCAGCGCCGTGGCGAGCACGCCAACGACGATGATTGCCATTTGCCGAGTGCCAGCAACGCGGCCGAACAGGGATTCCATCAAGGACCCCATCCGGTTACGACTGCATGCTGATTACGGAGCGGTACGCTTCCACCGCTTTGTTGCGCAATTCAATCAACAGGTCGAGCGCGATGCCGGCTTCTTCGCTCGCGGCCATCACCTCGTGCAACTCGACGTTCTCGCCGCGCGCGAACCGCTGCGTGAGATCGGCGCTGGCGTCCTTTGCATCGGAGACTTCGTTGAGCACACGGGTGAGTGTGTTGCCGAACGAATTGTCACCGATACCGACGGCGACGGGTTTTGTTGCACTGTCGCCGCCAAATTGCGGCAACGCGCGTGCGATGGCGTCAATGGAGTTTTGCATGATTGGGCTTGATTACGCGCGCACGTCGAGTCGCACACCACGTGCCGCTGGTGGTGCTGCATTTCCTGCGGCCTTCACTCGGCTGTACGTCAGCGGACCGAGTTGCGCCGACTTCGCGAAGAAGTTGCGTTCATCGGTGGTGAGCACACTCCAGAGCGTTGGGTCTGTGCCTGGTGGTGCTTCCGCAGGTACGGCGCTTTGTGCAGTACCGGTGCCAACGATTGGCGCTTGCTGCTTGAGCGACGGACGCGCCGTGGTTGCGCCCGCCCGTCCCGGCGCGTGCGGTGCAACACGTTCGGTCGCGGCGCGCGATGCGTCGGGGCGCGTCGCATCGGGGCGCGAAATAGACGAGAGACTGGACAGCAGGGGATTGGTGACGCCGTTGATGCTCATAGCCTTGGATGCAGTGCAGTGGTGAGGAGACGTCGCGAGCCGGGAACCGGCGAAGAGGAGGAGGAGGAGGACTCACCGGCTCCCGGACTCGCGTCGACAGAGTGGACCCAAGCGGACCGTCAGATATCCATGGCCGCGCGCAGCATGGCTTTCACCGTTTGGAACACCGACGCGTTGGCTTCGTACATGCGTTTCGCGTCGAGGAGGCGAACGAGCTCTTGCGTGGTATCGATGTCGGGATAGCGCACGTAACCATCAGCGTCGGCATCGGGATGTCCGGGCTCATAGACAAGGCGTCCTTCGCCTTCGTCTTCGGCGACACCGGCCACGCGCACGCCGAACTCGCCGCCCATCCCGGTGCCGATGCCGTTTTGAGGTCGCACGCCTTCCATAGGTAGGACGGGGACGATGACCGTTTTGCGTCCGTCGACCAGCTCCGGGACATCGCCGGACGGGCGACCACTGACATTGGCGGGTCCGGTTCCACTGCCTGCGCCGGCGTTGAACATCGCGTTCTGCGACGTGGCCGTTTCGAGCACGACGTCGCGCCGCTTATATGGAGTGCCTTCGGCGCCGCGAGTGACGTCGGCGTTGGCGATGTTTTGGGCGATCGTTTCCATGCGCTGGCGCTGCGTGGAGAGTCCGCTGGCAGCGATCCCCAGGGAGCGGAACATCGGCCGCACCGGCGACTGGTTGGGCACCGGGAGCATGGCGAGCGGTCGCGCCGGGTTGACGGGCATCAGGCGTTACCCTTGATGGCCGTTCGCAAGCTCTGGTACGTCTTTTCCAGTAGTCGCGCCGTGGCGAGGAATCGGAGCTGTTCGTCGCCGAGCGCGACCATTTCGTCCTCGACGTTGACGGGATTGGCGCCGGTGACGGCGGTATCGGCACCCTTGGCTTCAAGGGCGAAGCCGTCGCTGTTATTGAGTGTGGCTTTGGCGACGCGGTCGGCGATGCCGCGGGACCGGATCACGGACTCGTCGAGGCTCGACTTAAGCGCTGACGCTGAGGTGACGCGATCGATCAATCCAAAGAGCATCGCAGGGTTCCGGTGGTGAATGGGCGAGCGTTTCCGCCACCGGAAAAAGCAATGCTTGGGCCACGAATGGCTGGGGCCGCGAATTGGCGCGTGTCGTTCGCCTGTCTATGTTGCTAAAGCATTGTCAATGAAGGTTTTGATTCAATTGTTCGGATTTCGTTTCGGATCAGAAATTTGGTTGATCGCGGGGGTTCTGGTGGCGAGACTTCAGCGAAGGGGCACTTTCTGCCGGGTTAGTGGGGGCGGGAGTTGCCGAGCGCTGGACCGTTAACTGCGGGCCGCGAATTACGCGAAAAACCGCGAATTGGGCTGTGGAAGGTGACGGAGCTCGAGGCGACCACTGATGCATCGCGTCGCAAATCTCGGGTGCACTTTACCCGGCCAGGAGTTCGGCGTCTGCGAGGTCTTTCGTGCGCCCGGCAGCGAGTTTGTTCTGGAGTAGCGCGTCGCGGCCGATGAACGGCACATCGCGTCCTCGAACTTTGGACAAGAGACGATCCGGCCACGCGGACGCGAAACTCGGCAGCCCTGTCAAGGCCATCAGCAGATCGATGCGATTCGGCGGGAGGCCGAGTTGTACAACCATTCCGGGCCTGGTGAGGTCATCCTGCGTCACACCCAGCGCATGCATTGGCGCACCGAACTCGGCGAGTGCGGTCCAGACGAGTCGTACGTTGTCCGGTGTCGGGTCGATCCAGATATCGATGTCTTGCGTGGCGCGAGGAAACCCGTGAACGGCAAGCGCGTGCGCTCCCACCACCAGATACCGCGCATTGGCGTCGAGCAGCGCCGAGAGCAGGTCGAACCAGTCGTCGTTCACGCGCGATGCAGCACGCGCACGGGCATTGAATCGCGAGTGTACGCAACGGGTATGTGATGCGTCAGCTCAAGCATCCGTGCACTGAGAGCCACGACCATCTCGATGCGCTCCTCTGCGGTGGTCGTTCCGCGCAGATCATCGAGCGGCTCTTCGCCCAAGCGAAACACCCGTACCGGCATGTTGACACGCTCCCGACGACTCGGCGTTTCCATGCTCCAAATCTAACGGCTTAGTTAGGCGGTGTGCACCAACGCCGAATCGGAACAAACTGCGGCCGCGAATCACGCGAAAACAAGGCGAATTTACGGTGTGGTCGTCAGGTTCCGAACAGACTGAGTGGCAGAAAGTTTTGCTGGATGGGTGCTATTTGCAGACTCCATTTACCAGTGGCAGTCCCTGCGTTCCCAGTGGCCCCTGTGGCCCCTGTGGTTCAATGCAGTTGCAGTTCGCGAGCGGGACAAGATAAGAACGGACAACTACAAACTGCATGGGGGCTGCGCCCCGATAACAGGGATTTCGCGGATAGAAACGGATACCACAAACAACAAAAAGTTTTTGGAAAGTCGGTTCCTATCCGTCCATCCGTTCCTATCGGGGCGCAGCCCCCAGCCGTTGCAGTTGCGGCTCCGCCGGCAAGCAGGAAATGCCACGATAAGGGCGAGAAAAAAATCAAAGACCTAGTCAGCGGTTCGGATCCAGACGATCTCGCCAGACAATTCGCGCAGTTTTCGCGTGATTCGCGGCCGCAGTTGTTGCCGTGATTCGCGGCGGCCCTTAGTCAGTGTCGTCGGCACCATCCCGACCTGGCCCGTTGAGTTTGTTCCGAAGCGTACGAACACTAATTCCCAGCAAATCTGCGGCCTTCGTCCGGTTGTTGTCCGCGGCCAGCAATGCATGCTGAATAAGCACCCGCTCCGCTTCCGCGACGTTGAGCGATTCGAGGCTAATCGAACCGGAGGCGGAAGCGGCGCGCGCGACAGACGGATACGCGCCACTAGTTCGGTTGCTAACGGTTGACATGCCGTCCGGCCGAGAAAGCGACCGCGGACGGATCGACGGAGCACCAAGCGAATGCGCCAGCCCGAACCGCGTCCCTTCGAGACAGTGCGGCTGAATCATCGGGTCGGGCGTGAGGATCACCGCCCGCTCAATGACATGCTGCAATTCGCGGATGTTGCCCGGCCACGGGTAATGTTGGAGCGATTCGAGCGCTGCCGGAGTGAGCCCCTCAATCTTCTTCCCGATCTCGGCTGCCGTTCGCATGGCGAACCGCAACGCCAGCACGGGGATATCGTCCGGCCGGTCGCGAAGGGGTGGGATCAGCACCGGAATCGTCGACAGTCTATAGTAAAGGTCTTGGCGGAACGTCCCGTTGTCCGCCTCAGCGGCGAGGTCGCGGTTGGTTGTGGCGACGATGCGCACGTCTACCTTGATTGGGCTCGTCCCGCCAACACGCTCAAACTCCTGCTCCTGCAGCACCCGGAGCAGCTTGGCCTGCAGGTCGAGCCGCATTTCTGAGATTTCGTCCAGCAACAGTGTGCCGCGATTGGCCCGCTCAAACGCGCCCACCACGCGCTTGATGGCACCGGTAAAGGCACCTTTCTCGTGGCCAAAGAGTGCGCTTTCCACCAGCCCTTCCGGTAGGGCGGCGCAATTGAGCTTGATAAACGGCTTGTCACGCCGGTCACTTTGGTCGTGTACCGCGCGCGCGAACAGCTCTTTACCCGTGCCAGACTCGCCCTGCAACAGCACCGTAGCCCGCGTCGGCGCGGCCATGGCCACCGTCTGCAAAATCCGGCGGATCGCCGGCGAATCGCCAATGATCTGTCGTTCGTTCCTGAACTGCATCACTTCTTTGCGCAGCGTTTCATTCTCGCGGCGCAATCGGACGAACTCCAGCGCCTGGTCCACCGCCAATTCAAGCTGTTGAGGTCGAACGGGTTTGGTGATGTAGTCGATCGCCCCCGCCTTAATCGACGCGACGGCGTGCTCAATACTGGCAAACCCGGTCAGCATGATGAGCGGGACGTCGTGCCCCTCACGCGTCAGCAGCTGGAGGAACTCCAGACCAGAAATCCCCGGCATGCGATAGTCGGAGATGATCAGGTCGATGCCTCCACGTTCCAGCGCCTGCAGGGCCTCGGGCACACTTCGTGCGCTTACCGGCGTGTGACCGGCGCGCTCGAGCGTGTCCTCAAGCATCAATCCGACGCTTGGTTCGTCATCGACGTGCAGGATCGTGGCCATGCGGGGGTTCTTTCGGGTTGTGAATGCTTGAGACTGCTGACAATCCCACCCATCCCGACAGACTCAACCAGGCTCCAGTCACGCTTCAGGACGGACGAAAACGCCGTACCCGGCAAAACTAGCCGCTAAAGGCTGGCCGCGCGCCTCCGATACTCCAATTCATCGAAGCCGGAAGCGCGTAGCTCCCGAGTGGTTCGTGACCGCAAACCGCTTTCCCGTCCGAAAATGCGCGTAACCAACCAGACGCAGCTCGCCGTCAGCCAAAGCACCCTGCAGGCCAACCTGCAGATGATGGACAGACTGCGCTCGGACATCGCCTCCGGCGTTCGCATCCATACCATGTCGGACGACCCGACCAACGCCAGTCAACTGCTGCGGATTGGCAGTTCGATGCGCGCGCTGACGCAATTTCGTCGCAACCTGACCGCCGCCACCGCGCAAGCCACGGCCGAAGAGGGCGCGCTGGACCAATTGACGAACGCACTCGGCCGAGCAGCCGAGCTGGGTTTGTCGCAACAAAACGCGACGGCCACCGCGCAGACGCGCGCCATTGTCAAAGCTGAGATCGACGGACTGATCGCGGTGTCTGTGAACCTCGGCAATACTCGACTCGGCGACGACTACATCTTTGGCGGCAATCGCACGGGTGAAGCACCATTCCAGTATCCGTCCACGGTGTTAACGCCCTTCTCGCGTCTGCTTGACGCCACCGGCGCGACGGTGCTGCCGAGCGGCAACCGACAGGTGGAAATCGGCGACAATCGGTTTGTCACGCCCGTACACAACGGGACCGAAGTGTTCCTGAACACCGACGCGCTGGACGCGTTGCGGGCGCTCTCGAGTGCGCTCGGCACCAACAATGTGGCGGGCATCAACGCCGCGACGACGCGCGTTACAGCCGCGGTGGACAACGTGCAGGTCGTGCTCGGGGCGCAAGGCGCGCGCATGAACGAACTGGAAAGTCAGCTCAATACGCTCAACCTCACCGAACTGTCATTGCAGTCATTCCGATCGGATCTGCGCGACACCGAAGTAGATAAAGCGATGACCGATCTCATGGGTCGACAGACCCTGTATCAAGCGGCATTAAGCGCCACCTCGCGAATTCTCGGTTTGAGTTTGGCAAACTACCTCTGATGACTAAGGCCACGTTATGACCGCACGCGCGTCTCTAGATACTGTCCGAATGCAGGAATGCCTGATGAACGACGTCACCGCGAGCCGTGCACCAGAAACGCGGATGATTTCGTCACGCGCGATTGGCGATCTCGCCGTATCGCCTGAGGCAATCATGCACTTTCCGGTGCCGCTCGGCGGGTTTCCTGACGAACCGGAGTTTGTCCTGCTGCGCGCACATCGCGATGGGTTGTGGCTCCTGCAGTCGACGCGCGAGGCAGGCCTAACGTTCGTGCTCGGCGATCCGTTTATGCTGGACTCCAGTTACGCCATTGATCTAAGTCCGACGGATAACGCGACTCTGGAACTCACGTCTCCGGAGCACGCGCTTACGCTGGTCATGCTCGTGTTGTCGCCGACGGGTAGTGCCGAATGTACGGCGAATTTCCGCGCGCCACTGGTGTTCAACGTGCGTAGGGGTCGCGGCCTCCAGGTGATGAATCGTGAAGACCGACATCACATGCAACGCCGTGTGTCGCTCGACGCCTATCCACTGCCCGCGAGTCAGTCGTAACAGGCAGAAGTGGTTCGCGCGCTCGCCGAAATTCGACGAGCGCATCGTGTGAATTGGACGAGCGCATCATGTTAATTGGACGAGCATATGGTGCGAGCTGGACAAGCACGTCGTGCGAATTGGACGAGCACATCGTTGCGAACTGGACGAGCACTTCGTGCGAACTGGACGAGCACACTGTGCGGAACGGACGAGCACATCGTGCGAAATGCACGACGGGAAATGCGGTGAATTGCGAAACCTAAGTCGTTGGTGTGATAGCGATTTCCACCAGTGTGAGTGTGCAAAAAATCTCGCACAAAAACGCTCAAGTTCTCGGTGGCCGCGACGACACTGAACTCTGACCGCGATTCGATATTCGAATCCCGGGCGAGGCACGGATGCCTCACTCAAACATCACGGAGGATAGTCTCATGCGTATCAATACCAACGTTGGTGCCATCACGTCCACGAAGAACATTTTCGTGAATCAGATGGCGGCGGAACGCAGCATGGCGAAGTTGAGCTCGGGTTTGCGCATCAGCCGTGCCGGTGACGACGCGGGTGGTTTGGCCATCGCAAACAAGCTGCGCACGCAAAGCCGTTCGTTGACGACGGCCGCCAACAACGCCGAGCAGGGAGCCGCGATGCTCCAGATTGCAGAAAGCGCGGCGCAGACGATTGAAAAGATTATCGAGCGTCAGAAGGAGTTGATCATCCAGAAGGCATCGGCGAACAGTGCCGGTGGTGCGACGCTGCTCGGGAACGAAATCGCCGCGTTGGACACCGAAGTTGTCCGTATCAAGGGCGCCGCTGACTTCCAGGGCACCAACGTGTTCGCCTCGCAGGCATTTGCGGTGACGGACTCCGCTGGCCTGGTAACGGTGAACGCCGCCTTCACGCTCACAGCACTGACCGCAACGTCGACCGCCGCGAACGCCGACACGGCGCTCGACGCAGTGAACACCGCACTCGGTGCCATCGGTGCCGGTCAATCGGTGCTCGACTACACCGTGCAGAACCTCAAGGCCGCCGTCACCAACGTTCGTGCCGCGGAGTCAACGATCCGTGACGTGGACATGGCAGACGAAATGGCGACGTACACGAAGAACAGCATCCTGAAGCAGGCGGCCGAAGCGATGTTGGCGCAGGCGAATCAGGGTAGCCAGGGTGTGCTCCAGTATCTCCGATAGTCCTGAAGTAGACCGCTAGTGGGATCCCGGGGTCGGCGCTCTGCCGGTCCCGGGTCCTATCTCAAGTAGAGGGTTCCGTTCATGACCACTCCCGTTGCGTCCACGTCTACGTCGACCACAAACAATCGGACTACGATTAGTGGTCTGGGCAGCAGCATTCAGTGGGGCGACATCGTCGACTCGGTGATCAACGCGCAACAGGCGCGCGACGTCACCCCGCTCACGAAAGAGCTCGAGCTTCGCGCCAGGCAGAAAGAGGCCTGGACACAGCTCAACACGTTGTCCGTCACGCTGAATGATGCGGCACGAGCCATCCGCCGCACCGGATTTGGCGGATACACGGCCACCGTACCAACGAGCCCGACGACGAGCCGCGCATTGCTCACGGCATCACCCTCGTTGACCGCTGTACCGGGCACCTATCGTGTGGAAGTTGTACAACTCGCCGACACGGCGCGGTACGCGGGCAAGTCCATTGCCGACACTGGTGCGGCGCTGGGACTGACGGGGAACTTCACCGTGAATGGTGCGTCGATCGCGATTAGCGCAACGGATACGCTGGTTGATGTACAGACCAAACTGAACGAAGCGAATACAGGCACCACGCCAACTGGCGTCAGTGCTTCCATTGTCAGTGAAGGCGGCACCGCCGGTCGACTGGTGTTAAACGCGATCGCCAGTGGCGCTCCCGGCATCACGCTCAGCGACGGCACCGGCGGTATGGCGCGTGAGCTCGGTCTGATTGACTCACGGAGCAAACCCATTTCGTCGGCTACCCAGGCCGCAGCGCTCGCGCTCGGACTCTCGTCAACGACACCGGCCACCATTCGCGTGGGCGACAAGGTCATCGTTGCCGATCTGTCCGTTGACTCCATCACATCGATCGCGGCAAAGATCAACGCCGCTGGCGGTTCCGCGTCGGTCGAAGCAGAACCATACGGCGATCAAACGCGCTACCGGCTGGTGACCGACGGCAACGTGACCGCTGTGTCGGGCGACGCGGGAAGCCAGGGCGTCATTGACGCGCTGGGTATCGCAGCGGGAAAGTCGGGCATGGTCAAACAGACGGTGGCCAGCGGTGTCTATAGCGACGCCGGCAACAGCATCGCCACGACAGCCACTGCGCTCGTTGGCCTCAAGCTCGATGGCGCGTCGACCGCGCTCGCCGTTGGTGACGCCGTCAACATTCGCGGTTTGCGCGGAGACGGGACCGCTGTCACGATCGGCCTGGTCGTTGGTGCTGGCGATACCATGCAAACGCTGCTCGACAAGATCAACGACGCGACCAGCGGATTCGGCGCCGGTGCTCGCTCAGCGGCGGCATCACTTGGCGCCGACGGCCGCATTCGCCTGGCGGATTCGGTTGGCGGTGCGTCGCGACTCAGCATGACGCTCACCAGCACGCACGCCGATGGCACCAGTGGTGCGTTGGGAGCAACTGCGGTCACCAACGCCGGCCGCACGCGCGAACTGCAGCAAGGCAAAGACGCGATCCTGCGAGTCGACGGTCGCGAACTGACGCGCAGCTCGAACAACATCACGGATGCGATTGAAGGCGTCACGCTGTCACTGACTACCGCAGAGGCAGGCACGAACATCGATGTGGCGATCAACCGCGACATCGACAGTTCTGTCAACGCCGTGCAGAAGTTTGCCGACGCCTACAACGCCATCCGTGCATTCTTCGACACGCAGCGGACTACAAGCGGACCGCTGGCGACCAATAGCACGCTGCGCAGTGTTGTCGACAGCTACGTGGCGGCCCTTCGCACGAGTGTTTCGACGAACACCACCTACGCATCGCTGTCCGTCGCCGGTGTTGCGCTCGATCGCAACGGACTCCTGCTGGTCGACAAGGGCGTTGTGAAAGCTGCCGTTATCGCCAAGCCGACCGAAGTGGAAGCACTATTTGGGTTCACCGGC
>JAYSVL010000035.1:0-2817 GCA_043718595.1 Gemmatimonadaceae bacterium | reverse complement strand
GCCACCAGGTACACACGCACGGTGAACTTCGGGGCCGCAGACTGCAACGGTGACGGTTACGTGACCCTCGCGGAGTTCAAGCGCTAAGCGAGTATATGGGTTCAGTAAACAACTCCAACAAGCGGCCGGCAACAAAGAGCGGTGTGCGTCCACGCTTCATCGCGTCGCTCAGAATCCCTGCTGCGCGCAGCGTTTCCAGCGCCTTTCGTGCAGTGGGCGGCGTGGCATTCAGTGCCTTCACCGCTCGTGTGGTCGAAATGAAGGGATTGTCAAGCAAGGTGCGAAGCAGGCGAACGCATTGCGGGTATTCGGCGACAGACTCGCGCGCTGACTCGTAGTAGTCGACAATGAGCGTCGCGCGCGCGGCACCCTCACGCGCGATTTCTGCGACGCCTCGAAGAAAGAATTCGATCCATGCTTCCCACTCGCCATGCGTACGCACACGCTGGAGCAATCGCACGTAGTCGGCTTTGTGCGCCTCAATGAATGCCGACAAGTACAAGACCGGCAGTGCGAGACGCCCGCGCTCGATCAAGTACAGCGGAATCAGCAGTCGCCCCACGCGTCCATTGCCGTCGCGAAACGGATGCAACGTTTCAAACTGTTGATGCAGCAGTGCGCACGCCACGAGTGGGGGAAGCTCACGCGACGAGCGCAACGCAAAATCGGCCCATTCGTTCAAGGCGTGTGTGAGTCGGCTTGGATGCGGCGGCACGAACGTGGCAGTGGCAGGCGTGCTCCCGACGCGCCCAATCCAGTTCTGTATCGCGCGAAACTCGCCCGGCTGTTTGTCGTTGCCGCGGACACCCGTCATGAGACGGCGATGTAGATCGAGTACCAGCTCAAGCGAGAGCGGACGACCCTTCGTCACCTCGACGACCCCGTATTCGAGCGCGGTCACGTAGTTTCGCACTTCCTGGATGTCGGCGCTCTGATCGGTGGCCGTCTCGTGCAGCGCTTCATCGGCGAAAATGTCGGCAACCGAGGCCTGCGTCCTTCAATTCGCGACGACAGGACGGCCTCACGACGGACGTATGGCCCCAGCAAAACATGCGGATTTGGCAAGCGGCGCCCGATACCGGCCAATTCGCCCAACGCGGAGTCCGCCGCTGAAAGGGCGCTGACGAGTTGCGCGTCGTACGCCAAGGTAGGTGGCAGCGACGCCGGTGCGAAAGCGTAGTAGCTGAGGCCGCGCATCTCATGCGCCTCGACCACACCAGCCCTAGTCCTAGTCGACTGAAAGTCTGACGGGTCCATGTTGTCCTTGAAAATATAGAAAGACATCGTCTACTTTCTTTCCGTATGCGACAGGAACAGAAAGGAAACTAACCGAACATAGAGGTTATAGAAAGAAAATGGCCATATTTTTCTACATTTGGGAGTCAATCTTGAATCGGCTGTGCCTCGACCTCGTTACCCGACACGTTCGCCCACGAGCGGCAAACGGAAGGTGTCCGCAGTTCTACCGGACCGTGACAACAGTCGCTTGCATCAGAGCAACGACCTTGGAGGTCGACGCTGATCCGCTGAACGCGCGGACCTCGCCGGTACACACAGTCAGCGTCTTCCCCGCGTGCTGCACTCGGCCAAGGGCCACGAAGTAGTCCCCAATGGCGGGCCGCACGAAGTTGGCCTTGAACTCGGCCGACACCACCTCGCAACCGGCAGGTGCCTGCGTAAGCGCCGCGTAGCCGCACGCACTATCCAGCACGCTCGTGATAGCGCCGGCGTGCATGTACCCGTGCTGCTGTGTGAGCTGCTGCGCAAACGGTAATGTGATCTGCACTTCACCGATGGGCCACCGCAGTGAGTGTGGCGCCCAAGGTGGTCATCAAGGGCTGCGCGGCGAAGCTGGCAGCGATGCGATCGTACAAGTCTGTCGTCACGGGACGTCGAGCGCGAGTGGTTGGATTCGGCTGTTGAATCGAAGGGGGGCCTCGCGCCGTACGTCTTGCTCAACAGATGCGCGACTGCAGACATACTGCAACGCATGCGACCGTACATCAGTCGCGACAATGACATGGCGACCAACGCTTTCGCCACAGTCTATCTTGTTACGCCAACGTTTCTCGAGGCATGGGGCGCTGCGACCGCCCCTGATCGCGCCACGCTGACAATCGTTGATCGTCGCGGTCGCACGCGTGACGTGACATTGGCCGCTGGTCCGGTACGACGCACACCGCGTCGGCTCACGCCGCCTATCGGCGCCGCGGCACCGCTGCCCGTCTATTTGCGCGACGTCAACACGCCGTACGTCCTCACCACAAGCATCGCGTCGCGCACGGCGTATCTCCAATTCAACCAGGTGACGGACATGCCAGTCCGGTCACTTGCGGCGTTCGCGACGGTGCTCGGCGATTCGCTGCGCGCGGTTGGCGCTGAACGCCTGATTGTGGACGTACGGCACAACAATGGCGGCAACAACCTGATTCTCGCACCGCTGGTGGAAACAATCACGAAGTTTGCGAATGCGTCGTCGTCGCACCGCGTGTACGTGCTCACCGGTCGTGCCACATTTTCGGCGGCGCAGAACTTTATCAATCGGATTGAGCAGCGCGTGCCGCAGGCGATCTTTGCTGGTGAGCCCAGCATGTCGAGTCCGAACTTCACGGGGGAGGACAACGCGGTGCCGCTGCGGTTCAGCCAACTGGTGGTGAGCATCTCGAATCGCTACTGGCAGGACAGCCGCCCCGACGATCGGCGGCCATGGATCGCGCCGACGATCCCTGTCACACTCACGTCTGCGGACTGGTTGGCCAACCGTGATCCCGTGATGGACGCGGTGCTGCGCGACAGCCAACGACCGTCGTCGCGTTG
>JAYSVL010000340.1:0-4969 GCA_043718595.1 Gemmatimonadaceae bacterium | reverse complement strand
AGCTCGACAGCCAGCGAGAGTAAACCGAGCGGCGATAGGGCGAGCGGCGACGGTAAGCCGAGCGGCGATGGTAAGGCGAGCGGCGACAGGAAACCGAGTGGCGAAAGTAAGCCAGCAAGCGCGGCGTCCCCGGCAAAGCCCGAGTGAGCGTGCGCGCCTTGATTGCTGGAACTCGCGGCGCGTGAATCACGCCGACACACTGCGCGCCGAGCTCGCACGCGCTGCGCGTGAGATTGGTGCGCCCGCCGCCGTCTCGCCGATTGTTGAACGTCCGCGCGATTCGTCACATGGCGATTGGGCGAGCAACCTTGCGATGGCGCTGTCGAAGACACTGTCGAGGAAGCCGCGTGATATCGCCGAGTCCCTCATCGCCGCGATGGACCTCTCGCGTGTTGGGGTCACGCATGCGGAGATCGCCGGACCTGGCTTTCTCAATTTTCGTCTCGATCCGGCATTTTTGGCGCGGGGCCTTGTTCCACTCATCGAGAATCCGTTGCACTGGGGGCGCTCCGACGTCGGCCACGGTGAACGCGTGGTGGTGGAATTTGTGTCCGCCAATCCAACCGGCCCGTTGCATGTCGGGCACGGGCGCCAAGCCGCGCTGGGCGATGCCATCAGCACCCTGCTGGAATGGACGGGATGGCGCGTCGATCGCGAGTTCTACTACAACGACGCTGGTGTGCAGATCGCCAACCTGGCGCGCAGCGTGCAAGCACGCGTGCGCGAGCTCGCAGGTGAGACGCTCGTGATCCCCGACGGCGGATATCACGGCGAATACATCAGCGAGATTGCCCAGCACTACGTGCAGTCGCATCCACACGATGCAGCGGGTGCGGACATCGGCGCGGTCCAGTCGTTCGCCGTCGCGGCGCTTCGCCACGAACAGGATCTCGATCTGCAAACGTTCGGTGTGAAATTCGATACCTACTATCTGGAAAGTTCGCTTTACAGCGACGGCCGGGTGGAACGCACGGTAGAAGCGTTGCAGGCGTCCGGGCATACGTACGAGGACGACGGCGCGTTGTTCTTGCGCACGACCGATTTTGGCGACGACAAAGATCGGGTCATGAAGAAGAGCGCGGCCAAGGGCGGCGACTTCACCTACTTTGTGCCGGATGTGGCGTATCACGTCACCAAGTGGCAGCGCCACTATCATCGGGCGATCAACGTGCAGGGTGCGGATCACCACAGCACGACCACGCGCGTGCGCGCCGGACTGCAAGCGTTGGCGATGGGCATTCCCGCTGACTTTCCGGAGTATGTGCTGCACCAGATGGTCACGGTCATGAAGTCTGGTGAAGAGATGAAGATCTCCAAACGCGCTGGCGCCTACGTCACCGTACGTGATTTGGTAGACGAAGTGGGTCGTGACGCCGTTCGCTTCTTCTTCCTCATGCGCAAAGGCGATTCGCAGCTCGTGTTCGATATCGATCTGGCGCGCACGCAGTCTGAAGAAAACCCGATCTACTATCTGCAGATGGCGCATGCGCGCATGTGCGGCATCTTTCGCGTGGGCGGCATCGATGCATCGTCGGTGGATACCGTCGACGTTGATTTCGCCCTGCTGTCCGAGACTGCGGAGCAAGAGCTGATCAAGCAGTTGCTCGATTTTCCTGCGATTGTGCGGACGGCGGCGGAGAACCTGGAGCCACATCGTGTAGCGGGTTGGCTGCAGGAAACGGCGCGCGCGGCGCACACCTGGTACCACAAGCATCACGTTCTCGGAGAGCCAGAGGCGATCACCCGGGCGCGACTCGTACTCGCCCGGGCCACGCAACTCGGCCTCGCTGCTGGCCTCCGCATCCTCGGACTTTCTGCGCCGGAGCGCATGTGAGCACCACAGCTGGCAACACCGTCCTTGTGGTTGGTTCTGTCGCGCTTGACTCGGTCGAAACACCCTTCGGCAAAGCGGAAGACGTGCTCGGCGGATCAGGAATTTTTTTCTCATCCAGTGCCATGCACTTCACGAAGGTGCAGCTTGTTGGCGTCGTCGGTGACGACTATCCCATCGAGAAGCTGCAGCCACTGGCGCAACGTGGCGTGGATCTCGCCGGACTCGAGCAGACGAAAGGGTCCAGCTTTCGGTGGCGTGGACGGTATCGCCACGATCTGAATGCTGCGGAAACGTTAGAGACACATCTTGGCGTCTTCTCAAACTTTCGGCCGAAGATCCCCCCGCAATTCAAAAATGCGCCGTTCGTGTTTCTTGCCAACATCGATCCACGCCTGCAATTGCAAGTGCTCGAGCAGGTGGAGAAGCCGCGGCTGGTGGCGTGCGACACAATGAATTTTTGGATCGAGTCGCGCCGACCGGAGTTGGTGGAGCTACTCGGCCACGTCGACCTCATCACACTCAACGACGGCGAGGCCCGACAGCTCACGGAGCGCAACAACCTCCTGCAGGCCGCGCGCTGGATTATGGAAAAGGGGCCGCGGTATGTAGTCATTAAGAAGGGTGAACACGGGGCGTTGATGTTCACGCGAGAAACGGTCTTTTTCGCGCCGGCGTTTCCGTTGGAGTCGGTGTTTGATCCCACCGGCGCTGGCGACTCGTTCGCTGGTGGCTTTATTGGTTATCTGGCCGCAACGGGTGATGTGAGTGAGCGCGCCATGCGACGCGCAGTTGTCGTAGGTTCGGCGATGGGATCGTTTGCCGTTGAGAAGTTTTCCAACGCGCGGCTGTTGGAGATAACGCGGTCAGACATTGATGCGCGGGTACGGGAATTCCGCGAACTGGTGGCGTTCGACGCCGAGCTCGACGCGTGACATCAGGGTCGCAGCCGCCATCGGTGTCGGCGCTCGACTATCGTTCGGCCGGCGTGGATATCGACGCGGCCGAAGAGGCGAAAAATCGGCTTGCGGCGTTGGTGCAGTCGACGATGACTCGCGGCGCGCGCGGGGCGTTCGGTGGCTTCGGCGGCATGTTTCGTGTCCCCGATGGATATCGCTCGCCGTTGCTCGTGTCCAGCGCGGACGGCGTGGGGACCAAGATCAAGGTCGCCATTGAAAGCGGTCGACATGGATCGATTGGCCACTGCCTCGTGAATCACTGCACGAACGACATCCTCGTGCAAGGCGCCACGCCGCTCTTTTTTATGGACTACGTCGCGTTTGGGAAACTGGAACCGGCGGTAGTGGAATCCGTCGTGTCTGGTGTCGCTGCCGGATGTCGGGAGAATGGCTGCGCGTTGACCGGTGGCGAGACGGCAGAAATGCCCGGCCTCTACACGCCGCCCGACTACGATCTTGCTGGCTTCATCGTGGGCATCGTGGAGGAGGCAGCCGTACTCGGCGCATCACGCGTGCAACGTGGCGATGTACTCGTCGCGCTGGCGAGCGACGGGTTGCACACCAACGGCTACTCGCTGGCCCGACGCATCGTGTCTGAACGTTTGTGCCTCACGTCACACGATGTCTTTCCTGACGCTGACGGCGCGAGTGTCGCGGATGTGCTGCTGCGGGTGCATCGCTCGTATTTGTCGTGCCTGGCGCCCATGCTCGATCGCATTCATGCTATGGCACATATCACCGGCGGCGGTTTGCCGGGCAACGTCAATCGTGTGCTCCCCGACACACTCGATGCCGATATCGACGCAACATCGTGGACCATCCCCTCGCTCTTCCGGGTACTGGAAGAGGCGGGAAACGTCTCCCGACTCGAGATGTATCGGGCGTTCAACATGGGGGTGGGCATGGTAGTAATCACAGCGGCGCAACACGTTGGTGATGTCTGTGCGAGTGCGCAGGCCGCGGGCATCGCCGCGTGGGAAATGGGTCGCATTGTGGCCGGCACCGGTGCGGTGCGCATTGACGCATCGCGTTCGTGATGTCGGCCGCGATCCGTCGCGTCGCGATCCGTCGCGCCGCGCTGCCGACGCTATTGTCGTGCTTCGCACCAGTGCTGGTGCTTCGCGCACAAACGTCGACTGCTGCCTGCATCGTAACACCGTCCACGATTGGCACCGGCCGGGATATTTGTCAGAAGGCGTCAGACCTCTTCGCGTTTGTTGTACCGCAAGTCGGTGTCGCGATCGCTGGCGGCAATCCGATGCCCGGCGAAGGCGGAACGCTCGGTGGGTGGCCCAAACGCGCGCTATCGCTGCGACTCATCGCCGTTGACGGGCGATTGCCGCGGAACTCTGTGCCGCTCAGCATCACCGCACCCAACGCAGTGGCCAGTGACTTTGGTGCGACGCGGACGATTATCCCGCTCCCGGCGCTCGACGTCGGTATTGGATTCATCAAAGGGCTGCCCGTCGGCGTGACCAACATCGGCGGGGTAGACCTTCTTGCCGGTGTCACGGCGCTGCCGAAAGTGACGCAGCATGTGTTGCAGCTCCACCCGCAATCGAGTAAGGTCGCGTTTTCTTATGGCGTACGCGTCGGTGTGGTGCAGGAATCTGCGTTTGTGCCGGGCTTAAGCGCGAGCTATATGCGCCGCCGCCTGCCGACACTTGACGTGGGATACACGCCGATGGACGACACGCTGCAACTATCGAACACCGCGGTCACTGCAAATTCCCTGCGCATCACCGTCAGCAAGCGTGTCGTGTTGCTGGGACTCGCGGCGGGCGTCGGTCGAGATCACATCGATGCAACGAGCGGGCTTACCGCCACGGTGAACGATGTCACCGCGCCTGCAGGACAGCGTCGCGCCGTGATCGTCCTGCCGAGTCTCTCGCAGAAGGTGACGAGAAGCAGCGCGTTTGTGAACGCGTCGCTTGGACTTATCGTCGCACGTGTGGTCGCCGAGTTTGGATGGTCGAGTGCAGGCGATGTGCGTCAGACCGTCAACACGTTTGGTGGACGCAAGGCCAACGAAGGTTACCGTTACGCGTCGCTCGGTGTCACCGCGCGATTCTGATCGTGCTCTTACGTGTTGTACCACGTCCGTGGTTGTGTGACTGACGACGAGCGTTTCATGCAGCACGCGCTTGCGCTCGCCGCACATGGCGCAGGTCAGACAGCG
>JAYSVL010000339.1:0-4972 GCA_043718595.1 Gemmatimonadaceae bacterium | reverse complement strand
TGGCGTTCGGCGGCGAGCAATGGCAGCGTATCAAGCGCGGCACCAATGCGTATGTCGACGCAATGGGCGAGTCCAGCGAAGGCAATGTTGTCGCGCGCGACCGCTGCGTGATGAGGGTCGTATTCCAGCGTGACGAGCGTGCCGTTCGGGGGCAGTGCGCGCGCCAACCAAATTGTGCTGTAGCCGCCGAGCGTGCCGATCTCGAGAATGCGCCGTGCACTCATCGAGCGTGCGAGCAGGTGCAGCAGCTTCCCTTGATTGGGTGCGACGGCGATGGCCGGTAGCCCGTTTGCTGCGCTGGTTTCGACCGCGTGCGCGAGAGCGGCGTCTGGTTTGACGAGCAGATCGACGATGTAGCGGTCGACGGCGGTCCATTCGGTTTGGCTCACGATGGTTCTGTTCGGGAGGATAAGAACGGACAAAGCGAACTGCTCGGGGCTTCGCCCGATAAACAGAACAGATTTCGCGGATACCAGCGGATACGGCAACTGCAACAACAGGAGTGATGAAAAGCTTCAGACCTTTTTTGGTAAATCGTTCAAGGCGTTTTGAGGTGTTCGCTGTTCAATGTTGTCGTGATTGTTTGGACAGCTTCGTGTTCCTGTCTCTAAATGTGAGCCGTGGTCGTGGTATCGGTTTCTATCCGTCCAATCTGTTCGGTTTATCGGGCGAAGCCCCGAGCAGTTCGCTTTGTCTGTTCTTATCCCGATCAATGCGTCGGTACGCACCGCCGAATCATTCATTCGCGCGACGCCGCGATCGAACAACCGGGCGCTCTTGTCAACTGGCGTAGATATGTTACTATTTAGTAACATTATGCTTCAGTCGCTTTCTTCAACGTCACAATAAGCCGTGGAACGAACCTGGCGCGCGCTGTCCGACCCCACGCGCCGCCGTTTGCTGGACATGCTGCGCATTGCGCCGAGCACGACCGGTCAGCTGGCGGAGGCCGTGCCGCAGGGCCGATGCGCGGTAATGAAGCACCTGGGTGTGCTGGAGGCCGCGGGACTGGTCACCGTTCGCCGTCGCGGCCGTGAGCGATGGAATCACCTCAATGTGGTGCCGCTGCAACAGATCCACGATCACTGGGTGCGCCCGTACGAAGCGCTCTGGGCAGCACCACTGCTGCAATTCAGACGCAACCTGGAGCAGGCGAGCCCCACAACCGAGACAGCGCGCATGACTGACGCACCTTTACCGACCCCGTCACCGGAGCAGCAGGCGGCGGTTGCTGGCATGCTCAAAGTGCACCTTGAAATCGATATCCGGGCCACCCGGGAGCGTGTGTGGCAAGCGCTGAC
This sequence comes from Gemmatimonadaceae bacterium, assembly GCA_043718595.1. GTDB lineage: Bacteria > Gemmatimonadota > Gemmatimonadetes > Gemmatimonadales > Gemmatimonadaceae > Gemmatimonas. Next base: position 3,671 of record JAYSVL010000339.1, on the reverse strand, counting down.
GGAACAGGTCGACCTCTGGTGGCCCCGTGACTTTCTCGCGTCAGCCAATCCACTGCGGATGCGATTCGACGCAACGCTCGGTGGCAGGCTGGTCGAAGAGAGCGCCGGGGGAGGCGGGATCGTCTGGTATACCGTGTACGGTCTCATGCCAGGCTACGCGATCGACATGGTGGGCCATGTGTCGCCCGCGTTCGGTGGGCCGACGCAGTCGCTGCTCAGGCTCGAGCTCCGCGAGCACGACGGTGCCACGATTCTTGCACTCACCGACGCTGTCGTGGGCAATGTCGGTCCGAAGACGGCGAGCAGCAATGAGGCTGGATGGCGCGCCATCTTCGAGGCGTCGTTCAAGCCTTTCGTTGAGGAGCGCTAAACCCGCTCAGCGATGGCGCGAAACGTCAACGGAATGCCCTGTTCGCGACGTAACACCGTGTACGTCGTCTTGCGACGAGCCCCTCCCGACACGCAACTTTCGTGTCCTACCGTTCGTGCGACCCTTTATTGAGGACGCGCATGCGTTCACTGTTGGCGTTGACTCTGCTGTCCGGCCTGATGCTCGTGCCCCCGGACAACCCGGCGGCTCGCCCACCCGGCCCGCCGCCCCCGCGCGCCAAACCTCACGCGCCGCTGTTCCGGCCGTCGTCGGTTGAGCTCAATGGCGTCGTCAAGCAGTACTGTCAAAAGTGTCATAACCCAACGATGCGACGCGGCAATCTGTCGCTGACCACGTTTGATGTAGGCACCGCGCCACTGCAAGCCGAAGTGGCGGAAAAAATGGTCGCCAAGCTGCGCTCAGGAATGATGCCACCAGTGGGGTCAGCGCGACCGTCCGCCGACACGGTGAACGCGTTGGTCATGTCGCTGGAGCGACAACTCGACTCGTCGGCCATCGCGCATCCGAACCCGGGCGGACGTTCGTTTCAGCGACTCAATCGCGCCGAGTATCGCGCGTCGGTGAGAGAACTGCTCGGCCTGGACGTTGATGCGGCGGTTTATCTGCCACCCGATACGAAGAGCGATAACTTCGACAACATCGCCGATGTGCAAGCATTGTCGCCGATGCTCCTCGACGGATATCTGCGCGCCGCAAGCGACATTAGCTGGCTCGCGCTCGGCAACCCGAATGCGACGCCCGCTGCGCACACGTATACTGTGCCCAAGATGGCGTCGCAGCTGGAGCACGTGGAGGGCGCGCCGTTTGGCACACGCGGAGGCATTGCGGCGACGCACCTCTTTCCCGCTGACGGTGAGTACCGCTTTGACGTGAACTTTTTCCACGAGACGACGGGCGCGTTTGCTGGTGGCCTCGCGCGCGGTGAACGCATTGAAATGTCGGTCGACGGTGTTCGTGTTGCGGTCCTCGATATCGATCGCTTCATGACGGCGTCCGACCCCAATGGCGTCGCCATGTCGAGCGAAACTGTGCACATCACCGCTGGACCGCATCGCATCGCCGCCGCGTTTATTCCGCCAGCATTTCAGGGCGTCACCCAAGAGTTGATTTCTCCGCTCAAGTATTCGCTGTTCAGTACGTCCAATGCGACCGCGTATGGGTTCAACCAGTTGCCGCACTTGCGCGAGTTCACTGTGAAGGGTCCGCTGCGCACGAGCGGCGTGTCCGAAACGCCAGCCCGTCGCCGCATTTTCACCTGCCGAGCCACGGCGACAGTCGCGGCGCGCACCTGTGCACAGTCCATCGTGACGCGTATCGGCGCCGATGCCTATCGGCGACCGCTGACGGCCGGGGATCGCCGCGGGCTGATGTCGCTGTACGACACGGCCACGGCACATGGTGCCGGGTTCGAAGACGGCGTACGTTCCGCGCTCGAAGGCATTCTGGCGAGTCCTGATTTTGTCTTTCGCTTTGAGCGCACACCGCTCAATGCCGCACCGGGCACGAACTATCGCGTAACCGATCTGGATCTCGCGTCACGACTGGCGTTTTTTCTCTGGTCAGCACCGCCCGATCGTGCGCTGATTGCGACGGCGACCGCTGGCCGGTTGTCGCAACCTGCTGTGCTTGAGCGCGAGGTGCGTCGCATGCTCGCCGATCCGCGCGCCAGTGCGTTGTCGACGCGTTTCGCCGCGCAGTGGTTGCGTCTGCCCGATCTCGACATGGTGCAGCCAGACATTCGGCAGTATCCGGATTTTGACGAACAGTTGCGCGCCGCGATGCGCAAGGAAACAGAACTGTTCTTTGACTACACGGTGCGCGACAATCGCAGTGTGCTCGACCTGTATCGCGCCGACTACACGTTTGTGAACGAGCAGCTCGCGCGACACTACGGTATTCCGAATGTCGCGGGCCCGGCGTTTCGTCGCGTGCGGTATCCCGACAGCACACGTCGTGGCATCCTTGGTCACGCCAGCATCCTTACGCTGACGTCACATTCCGTTCGTACCTCCGCAGTAGAGCGTGGCAAGTGGGTGATGGAAGTGTTCCTTAACAGTCCACCGCCACCGCCGCCGCCGGGCGTGCCCGATCTTGAGGCCACACCGGGTGCCGTCGACGGGCGCAACCTCACGGTACGGCAACGCATGGAAGCGCATCGCTCGAATCCGGCCTGCAGCTCCTGCCACAAGATGATGGACCCGATCGGCCTGGCGATGGAAAACTTTGACGTCACCGGTCGCTGGCGTGTTCGGGACAACGGCATGCCGATTGATTCGCGCGGCGATTTGTGGGACGGGTCGAAGGCCACTGGGTTGATCGAATTGCAGTCGGCGTTGCTGCGTCAACAAGAAACGTTGCTGCGCACCTTCACACGCAACCTGCTCGCCTACGGTGCCGGGCGTCGCGTGACGGCGTACGACATGCCGACCATCCGCAAGATTGTGCGTGATGCCGCAGCGAAAGATCACCGGATGTCGGAATACATTTTGGGTGTGGTACGCAGCCCCGCGTTCCAGATGCAGCGCGTCAGTGATACCCGGGCCAACACGGCCGTCCAACCAGAAGCTTCTTCCCGCTGAGGGTGAGTTTGACATGGCGATGATACTTAGGCAGCCGCTCGACCGTCGCACGTTTCTGCAGGGCATGGGTGCAATGGTCGCACTGCCCTACCTCGATGCGATGCGTCCGATCACACGCGTACGTGGCGCAACCGCGGCGGCAGATCCCACGCGCATGCTGTTCATGGAGATGGTGCATGGTGCGGCCGGTTGTAGTCCGTTCGGCCTCGCCGAACATCTCTGGTCGCCGGCCGGTACGGGTGCCGCGTTTGACTTGAGCGCGACGTCACTGTCGCCGCTTGAACCATGGCGCAAGTACCTGACGATCATCAGCAACACCGATGTGCGCATGGCCGAAGCGTACAAAGCCGAGGAGATCGGCGGTGACCACTTTCGCTCCAGTGCGGTGTTCCTGACACAATCACATCCGACACAAACCGAAGGGTCGGACATTTTTGTTGGCACATCGCTTGACCAGATCTACGCGCGACGGTTTGGTCAGGGCACCCCAATCCCGTCCATGCAGTTGTGCATCGAACCGCTCGATCGCGCCGGCGGATGTGCGTACGGCTATTCGTGCATGTACACGGACTCGATTAGCTGGGCGTCGCCAACCGATCCGATGCCGATGATTCGTGATCCGCGCGTCGCCTTCGAACAACTGTTTGGTGTTGGCGGCACCGCGGCAGAACGCGCGGCGCGTACACGTAGCACGGGCAGCG
>JAYSVL010000338.1:0-4980 GCA_043718595.1 Gemmatimonadaceae bacterium | reverse complement strand
TGCTGCAGCTCTCGCGCGGCGATGGCACGTGGGCGCAGATCGGAGACCTCGCCGGTGTATCCGCAACCGACTGGACGTGGGCGTCTGCATTTCTCGATGTGGACCTCGACGGGTATGAAGATCTGCTGGCCGTCAACGGACATCGCTACGACGTGCGAGAGGCTGATCCGTTCGAGCGTATACGCAACACGTTTCCGCGCGTGCCGTGGAATCGTGAATCGAAGGAGTTCCCGAGGCTCGCCACACCGAGCGTGGCGCTGCGCAATGGTGGCGATCTGTCGTTTCACGACGAGAGTCGCCGATGGGGTTTTGGTGTCGACAGCGCGATTTCGCAGGGCATGGCACTCGCAGACCTCAACAATGATGGCGCGCTTGATGCGGTCGTTACCCGTCTCGATGCGCCGGCGGTGGTCTTTCACAACACATCGTCTGCCTCGCGGGTATCTGTGCGCTTGCGTGGCGCGTCGCCCAACACGCAAGGTATTGGCGCGCGCATCACGGTGTCGGCGACATCGGTGCCGCAACAGTCACGCGAGATGACCTCGGGCGGCTACTACCTGTCCGGGAGTGATGCGCAGCTCACGTTCGCCACTGGCACTGATAGCGTGGTGTCGATTGACGTCCGATGGCGCAGCGGCACGCACAGCATCATCCCCATCGCCCCGGTCAACCGTCTATACGAGATCGACGAAGCCACCGCTCGCCTGACTGAACCCGTCGCGCGGCCAACGGTACCGCCGCAATTCGAGAATGCCACGCTACGCCTTGGTGGGGCGACGCACGTCGATTCGTTGTACGCGGACTTCCGTCGGCAACCACTCTTACCGAACCGGCTCAGTCAACTTGGGCCTGGCGTGAGCTGGATCGACGTGGACGCGGATGGCCGGGACGATCTCGTCTTTGGCACTGGACGTGGCGGATCGCTCAACATCCTCCGCAATACGACACGCGGTTTTGTTCGCTCGCCGTTCGCGAACGCAGTCGCGGGTTACGATCTGACGACGGTACTCCCATCGCATGACAGTAGCGGCGGCGTCTCGTTGCTCACGGGCCAGTCGAGCTATGAAACGTCCACGGCGACCGATGCCGTGCAGCTACCGGGCGTTCTGCGTTTCGGCGTGGCGGGTCGCGCAGGTCGCACGACACTGTCCGCGCAACCGGTGATCGGTGGCGACACGGGCAGCGTCGGCCCACTCGCCATGGCCGACGTCAACAACGACGGGCTGCTCGATCTGTTTGTTGGCGCGCGAGTGATTCCCGGTGCGTGGCCGCTCCCGGCGCGTTCGCGTCTCTACCTTGGCACCGCAGGCGGCGCATTCGTACTCGACACAGCCAATTCCGCCGTACTGGCACATCTCGGTCTTGTTTCGTCCGCCGTGTTTGCGGATCTGGATGGTGATGCGAAACCGGAACTCGTGCTCGCTACCGAGTTCGGACCGATGCGTCTGCTGCACAATGACAACGGCCGGTTGCGTGACGCGACCAAACAGTGGGGGCTGGCCGATCTGACCAGTCGCTGGAATGGTGTCACCGTTGGCGACTTTGATGGTGATGGCGCACTCGATATCGTCGCGACGAGTTGGGGACGCAACACGCCCTGGCAAGCATCGACGCAACGACCGTATGTGCTCGCGGCGAGTAACGTCAACGGTGCAGGGCTCGCGCTCATTTTCGCACGCGCGGATTCGGTCTCCGGGCGCGAGATGCCACTAGACCCGTTCTCGCGTCTCGGCGCGGCGATTCCGACGTTGCATGAGCGGTTCGCAACCTATGCCGCATTTGCCGGTGCCGATGTCGACGCGCTGCTTGGTCCGGTCGCGGCCGCCGCCGTGCGTGTGGGTGCGACAACATTCGACCATACGCTCTTTCACAATCGCGGTGGCCGCTTCGAGCCACACGGACTGCCGATCGCTGCACAGATTGCGCCGGCGTTTGGCGCGGCCGTGGCCGACTTCAATGGCGATGGTCGAGAGGATCTGTTTCTCGCACAGAACTTTTTCCCCACCGAGATCAATACCATGCGCTTTGATGCGGGCGTCGGCCTGTTGTTGCTCGGTGACGGTCGCGGCGCCTTGGTGGCGCAGACTGTGCAACAGAGTGGCATCGCCATCCTGGGCGATCAGCGTGGCGCGGCCACGACGGACTATGATGGCGATGCGCGACCCGATCTTGCAGTCTCGCAGAACGGTGACGCGATGACGCTTTGGCACAACATGAACGCTCGACCTGGTCTCCGCGTGCAACTGCGCGGCACCCGTGGCAATCGAATGGCGGTCGGCGCGCAACTTCGCGTGATCACCCGCGGCCAGCGCGGTCCGGTGCGCGAAGTCCACGCCGGGAGTGGCTACTGGTCGATGGACGGCGCAACAGCAATCATGGCACTGCCGGACGGTGCGTCTGCACTCTGGGTTCGCTGGCCGGGTGGTCGCGAACAAACCGTGCCACTGGGCGCGCAGCAACATGCGATCACGCTTACCGCGCCGCCATGAGCTTGTCTCTCGCCCGCGGTACCAGCGCCGTGGAAGGTGCCTAAATCCGGCAGGGATAACAACAGATAAACTGCAATTATCGTGGGATATGAACTGATAGGAACTGATTTACAAGGATACGGCAACAAACGGCAACACCTTCTTGTTGTAGTTTGCCGTATCCCTTTCAATCCCATTCCTATCGGTTGGCGGATACAGCAAATAATCAGAAAGTTTTTGATGTATCCGTTTTCATCAGTTCCTATCGGTTCATATCCCACGAAAATTGCAGTTCATCTGTTGTTATCCGCTGTTATCCGAACGGCGGGGCATCGGTGCCTATCGCAGCAGCCGTTCGTCCATTCCTATCGAAGTACGCGATCGTCACGACTTTTTGCGCTTGAGCGGTCCCGATTTAGTCCAAATGACAATCACGCCACATCCGGCATTTCGGCCAGCGTATTCGCCAGGCACATCCGCCGGCCCCGTATAAACCTCAAGCGCCTGAATGTCGCGAACGGGAACCGTTGGGCCAAAGATGTTGTCGACGTTATCGTCGACCACGTACTCGGGGCTGCATCGCATCGGCGCGCGGGACATGCGGATATGACAACCAAGCCCACCACCGCACTCCACCGTCACCCCGCGTAAACTGCGGGCGACGTCTTGCAGCGACGAGAATTGACTGCGATCAATGTCATCGCTGGTGAGATACTGTCCAGCACCGGTCGCACGCCGCCGTTCGAAGTTTGCGAATCGCGGACCGAGACTCGCTTTCGCCTCGACGGTCACCTTGGCGAGCTGTTGTGCATTGACGCGTTCTTCGGCGATGGCCGCCGCCAGAGCAGTCGCCGCCGTGGAGTCCAACTCAACACGACGTTCCATGTATTCGCCCGCGGTCATGGCGACAATCAGCCGCGCCGATGGAAACCCGCGAGCACGAACCACAAATCGCACGATCCCCGATGGCAAACTGTCGAAGCGGAAGAGCCCCGCAGAATCCGCACTCACGGTCCTGCCGTCGCTCACATGCAAGATCACCGCCTGCGCGACACCCGCACCGGTGCTGACGTCGAGCACGAGGCCGAGGAGTCGACCGCGGCTCTTCTGCGCGTGGGCGGCGGGGAAGGCGACAAGTACGACGGCCAGCAGGGCGAGCCGAAGAGAAGTCATCGCATAAATGATACGACGCGCCGGAATTTGGCGAAACCGTGTGGAGCGGATGGGGCCGGTGACGCGGGTCCCACTTAGCGCGGTTAGACGATTGCACACGGGACGGACGGTATGCATACTGTGACCAACTGTTTGCAGCCGTCCCTGCGTTGCTGGGACCGACGGTGCGCGACGTGCGATTCCCCTCCTCTACCGCTCGAGGTACGCAATGGATGGCGTCATGATGCGAAGGTTCTTCCGGATAACAATTGCCCTCGCAGGACTCGCGCTTGGCGCGCGGACAGCAACCGCCCAGACGGAGGTCTTCTCCGGCCGAATTACTTCCGCAGGTCAACCACTCGGCGGTGCCAGTGTCGGCATTCCTGAAATTGGTGCTGGGACAATTACCACGCCTGACGGCAAGTACAGTTTCACCGTCGATGTCGCCAAGTACTCGGGTCGGTCGGTGAACCTGCTGGTGCGGTTCATTGGCTACAAGCCCAAACGGTTGCCCATCGTCATCGCCGCCGGCCGCGTCGACAAGGACTACGATCTTGAGCGCGATGTGCTCAACCTTGAGCAGGTCGTGGTGACCGGCGTCTCGGAAGCGACATCGCAGAAGAAGACCGCGTTTGCGGTGAGTGTGGTGGATGCCAGCCAGCTTAAGGAAACGCCGGCAGTATCGCCGCTCGGCGGACTGGCGGGCAAGATCGCCGGTGCGACAGTGGCCATCACGTCGGGCTCACCGGGCGCTGAGCCGGCGATTCGTTTGCGGTCTGCCACGTCGCTCACGGGACGACAGGACCCACTGATTATTGTGGACGGAACGATCACACGACTGGGCCTTGCGGATATTAACTCGCAAGACGTTGATCGCGTCGAAGTCATCAAGGGCGCGGCAGCAAGCTCGCTGTACGGCTCGGATGCGGCCAACGGCGTGATCCAGATTTTTACCAAGCGCGGCGCCAATCTCGCCGAAGGGCAAACGAACTTCACCTTCCGCAATGAGTACGGGCAGAGCTACCTGCCGAGAAGAGTTGGCCTGAATACGTCGACCGCATTCCAGCTCGATCCGACCACGGCGTCGGGGTTCAAGCTGGACGCCAATGGTCAGCGCATGTCGCGCGCCGACGATCTCTCGGACAACACGTACCCCAAGCTGTTTGACGCGCTTGATCAAGTGTTTAAACCCGGTGCGACGATGAGCAACTATCTGTCGATCGGTCATCGCAAGGGGGCAACAAACTTCAACGCGTCCATTCAAAACATTCAGGAAACCGGCGTGTTGACGTTGCTGCGGGGATACAACCGGCAGAACATCCGCATCAACGTCGATCAGGCCGTGAACGACAAAGTCAAT
>JAYSVL010000337.1:0-4984 GCA_043718595.1 Gemmatimonadaceae bacterium | reverse complement strand
GATTGTATGGCTCGGAACCGGCAGGATCGGCAAAACCTTCGACGCTAATCATGGCACCGCGATAGTGCTTCGCCGCAACCTGCGCAAACTTTGCCAATGCCGCCTCATCCTGATTGCGAACGTCCGCGGCATCGAAGCCAAAGTGCACCGGCATGGCAAACGTGATCTGCCCTTCCATGGCCGAAATCTTTGCGCCGAACTCGGTGCGCAAGGTGGACAGCTCGGTACGAAGCGCCGCCAAGTCCGCCCGAACGCCAGCCACGTCACCGCGTACACCATTGAGTCCCGTGCGCAGCGAGCTATCGCCTTCGGCGCGAACGCCGCGCTCTTCCACCATCGCCGTGCGCTGCTCGTCCAATCCTCGACGGACAAAACCTTTCGTCGCGCAAGCACTTACTGATCCCGCCGCCAGCGCCATGACGATCACCTGCTGTACGTGCCGCATACGACCTCCGAGTTCTACGCGTGATGTTGATGGGTCTTCGTTCCGAACGATCAGGCGGTGCATAGGGTGACCGCTGACCACCGGAAGAAGATCATCTCTTCAACACCGCGATGACGTGACGGTGCGCACGAAACAGAAAATATCCGGCGAAAAACGTGACGAACATCACGTGCCTTACGAGGTCGTGTGTGCGCAACATCACCAAACTGCCAGTCTCATCAAGCCGATGGCTTTGCCAGCCATTCGCCGCCGTCAACCACGAAGATCGCACCAGTGATCCAATCACCGGCCGGCGACGCGAGAAATGCCACCATGTTCGCGATGTCGCGCGGCGCGCCCCAGCGACCCAGCGGAATGCTCTTTTGCGCGTACGCGGCCATGCGAGAATCGGCGACGGCAAACACGTCCGCGACTCCGCTGTCCGCTGGTGGCGTGAAGGCCTTGCGCACGCCCTCAGTGGGAATCGGCCCCGGCGCGATCGCGTTCAGGCGAATGCGTTGCGGTGCCCACTCCATGGCCAGCGTACGCGTGAGCGCATCAACACCAGCCTTGGCCGCAGTGGCGTGCGCCATCATCGGCCATCCGCGATAATGGAGCGTCATCGAAATACTGACAATGCGTCCCCCGCCCTGCGCCGCCATCACCGGATACACAGCCTGCGAACAATAGAAGGTCCCGAACAGATCAATCTCAACAACACTCTTCCATGCGTTCGGCGTCAGCGTCGCACTCGGCGCGTAGAAGTTGCCGGCCGCGTTGTTCACCAGCAGGTCGATGCGCCCGTGCGCTTGCGCAACGGAATCCACGGCCGCCTTCACCTTCTCCGCGTCACGCACATCCAGTGGTACGGCACTCGCCGATCCTCCTGCAGCGATAATCGACGCGCACGCCTTCTCGAGATGTTCAGGCTTGCGGCTGGCCAGCACCACGTGCGCACCTAGTTCGGCCAGCAGTTGCGCAATACCAAAACCGATACCAGTGCCACCGCCGGTGATGAGCGCGACCTGGCCGCGCAGGAGATCGGGACGGAAGATGGAGACGTCGACAGCAGTCATGTGATGTCCTCGAGTGATGCGTGAAGTGGCAGTGTTGTGTTGCCGAAGTCGATCGACGTTTGCTCGTCAACACAAAAACGCCACCGATGATGCGCGGTCAGGCCGCGTTCGGAAAGCGCCGCACGGTGCTCCGCTGTGCCATACCCTGCGTTGCGCTGCCACCCATAGCCGTCGTGTCGGCGGGCGAGGGCGGTCATCAGGCGATCCCGGGTGACTTTCGCGACAATTGATGCGCAGGCAATGCCGTAGCACTTGCTATCGCCTCGCACAACGCCTGTATGCGCGACGCCAAGCGTGCGCAGTGGTTTGCCGTCCACGAGCACATGATGTGGCGCCTCGCCAAGACGCCAGGTTAGTTGCGTCAACGCGCGACGCATCGCGAGCACAGTCGCATGATAAATGTTCAACCGATCAATTTCTCGTACCGACGCTGCGCCCAGCGCGACCGCCGTGGCGTGCTCGAGAATCAGCGATGACAGGCGCTCGCGAGTGGCGGCGTCGAGCTGTTTAGAGTCATCAACGCCGGCGATCGCGCGTTTCGAGGACGGCATGACAATCGCGCATGCGACAACGGGGCCCGCGAGGGGGCCCCGTCCCACTTCATCCACACCGGCCAACAAGGCACCGTACGTGGCGCGTGCATTGCGTTCGATCGCGCTCCAGCGACCCACCGACCCTGTCCGGGGCCGAGTGGTTAGGCCTTCGGTGTACGGATAATCTTCCGTTCCTTGATGCGCGCGGCCTTGCCCGTCACGTCGCGGAGGTAATACAGCTTCGCGCGACGCACCACACCTCGACGCACGACGACAATGTCGGCGATCATCGGGCTGTGCAGCGGAAAAATGCGCTCAACGCCAACGCCGTTGGACACCTTGCGCACGGTAAACGTGGCACTCACGCCGCCGCCACGTCGCGCGATGCACACACCTTCGAAGGCCTGCTGACGTTCTTTCTCGCCTTCCTTGACGCGCACATTAACGCGCACCGTATCACCCGGCCGAAACGGCGGGAGATTGGTCTTCATCCACTCTTTTTGGGTTTCGATAAACGGATGCATATGGCTCTCGGGGCCTGTGCGGCATGCGGCCCGGTCAGGGTGCTACGAATCCGCGCTCAGCCACGAGTACGGTGCGAGAGGCCGCGGTGCGAGACGGGAGCGAGGTCTCCCTGCCTGAAACCAACGTGGCATCGCCGATGCAGCAAGGTGCGTTCGCCCCTCGCCGCCGACTGGAACCACCGTCACGCAGAAACACGTGCCAGTGCAGCTTTGGAACATAGCCGCCTCCAGCTCTTTGCCGCTACCCCCTGCTATTCTTGGACTGTCTGTCTCGACCGCCCAACTCCGTGTCGGCACTCGCCTTGTCATCGGCTCTGACCGCGTCCTCTGTACATCTGTCATGCACTCAGCTTCACCGGCGTCTATGCTTTATCCGGAAACGGCCCAGATAGCGCACGAGGACAACTACCACGGCCAGCGGGTCGAGGATCCGTACCGCTGGCTGGAGGACGACCGATCGTTGGAAACCGGTGCCTGGGTAACGTCGCAGAACGCCGTGACGTTTGCATATCTAGCGGAGATCCCGTTTCGAGAGGCGCTGCGTTCGCGACTGACTGCCCTGGTGGACTATCCCCGGGTGTCGGCACCGGTACAAAAAGGTCAGTGGCTGCTCTTTGCAAAGAACGACGGGCTACAGAATCAGGCGATCTACTATCTGCAACACGGCGACGACGGCACGCCGCAGGTGCTGCTCGATCCGAATACGATGTCTGACGACGGCACAACCCGAGTCAGCGGGCTCACCTTTGATAGCTCGGGGACCCGCCTTGCCTACATGGTGAGCATGGCTGGATCGGACTGGCAGGAGATCCGCGTCATCGATGCACAGACGCGTGAGAACCTCCCCGATTGTGTGTCATGGGTCAAAGTCTCCGACATCGCGTGGTGGGGAGCGGGCTTCTTTTATAGTCGTTACCCGACACCCAGCGCGAATGACGCTGAGTTCACGTCAATGAACGAAGATCATCACGTGTGTTATCATCGGCTGGGCACGACGCAAGCTGAGGATACGCTGATCTTTCGCGATGCCGCACACGCACAACGCTTTCACCACGTTTCGACAACCGATGATGAACGCTTTGCCGTGTTGTACACGAGTGATCGTGGCAATGGGAAGGACGGTAACGCCGTCGCCGTGATGGATCTGACGGCCGAGGACAGAAGTTTTCGAGCGGTGTGGACATCGTTCGATGACGACATGCAAGTCATCGACGCCATTGATGACCAGCTGCTGGTCCTCACCAATCGTGGCGCACCCAATCGACGCGTGGTACGCATCGATCCCCTGCACCCACAGGAGGCGCACTGGATCACGGTGATCGCGGAACGCGACGAGCCAATTGACGCTGTCACCGCAGCGGGACGGCGGCTGTTCGTCGCCTACCTGAAGGATGTCACGAGTCGAGTGTACGTGTGCGCGATGGACGGCACGGCGGAGCGCGAACTTGCCTTGCCCGAGCTCGGCACGGCGACGGGATTTGTCGGCGAACGGAGTGCCACACGCGTGTTCTACACCTTCACCTCGTTTACGACGCCCGCCACAGTCTATTGCTACGACATTGCGACGGGTGCGAGTGCACTCTTTCGCGCGCACGCTTTGCCGTTCGATCCAGCACAGTTTTCGACAACGCAAGTGTTTGTGCCGAGCAAAGACGGGACGCGTATTCCAGCGTTCATCGTGGCGAAGAAGGATCTCATACTCGACGGACGGAATCCCACACTCGCCTATGGATACGGCGGCTTCAACATCTCGCTGCCACCATCATTCAGCGCGCTGCGCATGGGTTTTCTCGAACAGGGCGGCGTATACGTGCAGTGCAGCCTTCGCGGAGGCGGAGAGTACGGCGAAGCGTGGCACAAGGCCGGGATGCGCGAGCACAAGCAAAACGTGTTTGACGACTTCACCGCCATACTCGAATGGCTCATTGCGGAGGGCTACACGAGCAGCGATCGTCTGGCGATTCACGGCGGGTCCAATGGCGGACTGCTGGTGGGCGCGATCATGACACAACGGCCAACGTTGGTGCGCGTCGCGCTGCCGGCGGTCGGTGTGCTCGACATGCTCCGCTTTCACAAGTTCACCATCGGCTGGAACTGGATTGCTGACTACGGAAGTAGCGACAATGCTGACGAATTCCCGTACCTATACGCGTACTCGCCCCTGCATCGTCTCGCCGATGGCGTGCCGTATCCAGCGACGATGGTGATCACCGGCGATCATGACGACCGTGTGGTACCGGCGCATTCGTTCAAGTTCGCGGCACGTCTCCAGGCGGCGCACGGTGGCACGAATCCGGTTCTCATTCGCGTTGAGACGCAGTCAGGGCACGGCAGCTCGAGCCTGACCAAAAGCATCAACGAGACCACCGACATGTACTCCTTTCTCTTTCGCAACCTCGACGTGACACCGCACTTCCCGCCTCCGTC
>JAYSVL010000336.1:0-1747 GCA_043718595.1 Gemmatimonadaceae bacterium | reverse complement strand
GACACGTTCGGTGCGGGGCATGCAGCAACCGCGATCTCCGCCGCGCTTGGCATGGCCGCTGGCCGCGACGTGCTTGGCGAGAAGTTCAAAGTCGCGGCGATCCTTGGTGACGGCGCGCTCTCGTGCGGCTTAGCATACGAAGGGCTCAACAACGCCGGACATTCTGAACGTGACATGATTGTGGTGCTCAACGACAACGAAATGTCGATTGCACCCAACGTTGGCGCGATGCACAAGTACCTGACGTCGATTCAGCGCAACCCACTCTACAATCGGCTGCGCTCGCGGATTGGTGATCTCGTCGACAACGCGCCCGCCCCGTTCAAGGGTGCGAGCACGTTATTGAGAAAATGGGAAGAGAGCGTCAAGTCATTCCTGACGCCGGGTGTGTTGTTCGAGGAGCTTGGATTTCGGTACTTCGGACCCATCGACGGACACGATCTCGACGCGCTGCTGGAAACCTTTGCTGCGGTACGCGACATGAGCACACCCCGACTCGTGCACGTGATCACGCAGAAGGGCAAAGGCTTCCCCGCGGGCGAGCATGGAGAAAAGTGGCACGCGCTTCCGCCGGGCCATGATCCCGCGACGGGCAAACAACGCGCAGCTTCCCTGGCCAACCCAGGCTACACTGCGATTTTTGGCAAGGGACTCGCCGAACTTGGCGCCGAACGAAAGGACATGGTCGTGATTACGGCGGCGATGCCGAGTGGCACGGGGACCTCGCCATTCGCGAAGGCATTTCCTGGACGATTTTTTGACGTTGGCATCGCCGAAGGACACGCCGTGACGTTCGCCGCCGGCGTGGCGACTCGCGGTTTGCGTCCCGTTGTGGCCATCTATTCAACGTTTCTGCAACGCGGCTACGACAACATCATCCACGATTGCGCACTGCAGCACTTGCCGGTGGTGTTCGCTATGGATCGCGCTGGCCTCGTTGGCGAAGATGGTGAAACGCACATGGGACTTTATGACATTCCCTACATGCTGGCGGTACCTGGCATGACGGTGACCGCGCCACGCGATGCTACGGAAATGCTGGGGTTGTTGCGCGCGGGTGTGGAACACACGACTGGCCCGTTCTGCCTGCGATACCCTCGCGACGCGGCACCCGATAGCGCGCCAGCCATGGCCGCCGTGCCTGCCGTGCCATACGCCACATGGGAAGTGCTGCGTCGCGGTCGCGAGTTTGCGATCCTCGCCGTCGGCACCATGGTAAATGCGGCGTGCGACGCTGCTGACGCACTCGCTGCCGACGGACTGAGTATCACCGTCGTCAATTGCCGGTATCTCAAACCGTACGACGAGATCACGCTCAACGCGCTGCTGGCGGATCACACGCACCTCCTTACAGTCGAGGAAGGCGCGCTGGTGAATGGATTCGGCGCGTACCTAAGCGCCATCGTCCAACGGTTGGCACCCGTAGTCCGCATTGCCACGCACGGCGTGCCCGATCGCATCATCTACTCCGCCTCGCGCAGCAAGCAGCTCGCGCTCCTCGGACTCGATGCGTTCGGTATTGCAGACCGCGTGCGTGCGTTGCACGCGTCGGAAGCGATGGCCGGCTAATGCGCGTCGGCGTCGTCGGGCACCGTGGGTACGCGGAGTTGCCACAAATACTTGGCACGCTGCTTGATATCGCGCCATCGTTGGGTCTCGAACTGGCATTCGAATCCGATCTGTGGGACGTCGCACAGCGCGGCGGGAAGCTCACCGCACCGTCTCAAGTTGACGCCCTGATCACCCT
>JAYSVL010000335.1:0-5011 GCA_043718595.1 Gemmatimonadaceae bacterium | reverse complement strand
GGCGTGTGCCGGATCGGTACTGACGCTCGGTATCGATGCAAACGTGATGAGCTCCTGCAGAATGCGATCGTGATTCGCACGCAGATCATTCAGCACGTTTTGGTGCGTCACGACCTGCCGCCATCGATCGACAGCACCTGCCCTGTGATCCAACCCGCCATGTCCGACGCGAAAAACAGGACGCCGTTGGCGATGTCGTCTGGTGTGCCCAACCGCCGGAGCGCGATGCGATTCACCAACGCCTGTTGCCCGTCCACGCCGTACGACTCCCATTGGCGTTCAGTCGTTGGATTGGAGCGCACGAAGCCCGGCGCAATGTTGTTCACTGTGATGCCCCACGGCCCCAGTTCGTGCGCGAGCTGACGCGTGAGACCAATTTGCGCCGCTTTGGCCGATGCATACGCTTGAATACCGGTGAGACTCACCCCGAGCCCCGCGCCACTGGAGATGTTGATGATGCGACCGCTGCGCGCGGTTTTCATGCCGGGCGCAACGGCCTGTGCGCAGTAGAACGCGCCGCTGACGTTGACATCAAAGATCTGCTGCCATTCGGACGGCGTCACCACTTCCAGCGCACGTCCCACCTGCCCGAGCACACCGCCGGCGTTGTTGACGAGGATGTCGACACGACCTGTTGCCGCCGTTGCTTCGGACACGAGTGCATCAACAGCCGCCTTATCGCGCACATCGACCGTGCGCACCGTACACGCCCCGCCGGCTGTCGCACAAAGGTCACGTGTTTCGTTAAGCTCACGCGTGAGCACGTCACACGCCCACACATGCGCACCGCGTGACGCGAGTGCGAGGGTGATCGCTCGGCCAAACCCATGTGCTGCGCCGGTCACGAGTGCCGTCTGTCCACGAAATGCGATCGTCATGATGCTTGTTGTGTCCCTGCGGAGGAGAACGATTGCGACTCGCGCGCCACGGACGCCAGCACATCGAGCGTTTCGATAGACTGTGTTCGCGCACCGCGTTCAATCTCGTGGATGAGCGTCACGAGCGCGGCAGTGATCGGTGTCGTCACGCCGCACTGTGCGCCGAGTGTGACGACGATGCCAAGCTGTGCATCGACCTCGGTGGGGCGTTTGCGGATGGCGAGATCACGCCAGATACCGCTATGCGTTTTTGCTGAGCGACGGTTATGTGCCACCAACTGTTGGAGCGACCTGTCGGCCGCATCATGCGGCGCGTGTGGTTGGTAGGCCGTCGGATCGAATCCGTCGAATGATTCAGGCGTTACACCGCGCGCTGAAGCGACGGCGAGAATTTCTTGCGCGAGCCCGACGTACAGATTGCGATAGGCTGGCGTGGCGAGTGCGTCCGCGATGGACTCGTTGGTGAGTGCGGTGGCAAAGAGCATCGCGCCGTACGCCTCCTTGCCCCACAGATAACCCCAGATGTTGTGGGTGACGATCGCGCGATCATCGAAGGTGCGCCACGCGCCGATAATCTGCGTCACTCGCGGTGTGATGTGGCCGTCAATTTCGCCCACAACAACAGTGCCGCGTCCGCCGTAGTGAATCACGCCGGGCTCAAGGTAGTCAGCACCAAAGTTGACGAATGCGCCAACGGTGCGCGCGTCTCCGATGATATCGGCAATCGTCAATTCGTTCAGTCCGTTCTGTGCGCTCACCACGCACCCGGTGTCAGACAGATGCGTTGCGAGCGCCTGTGTCGCCTGCTCGGTGTGATGCGCTTTGGTCGCGAGCACGATGGTATCCCACTGTCCACGCACACGGTCTGGCGTGTACGCGGGCATGCGCGCGGTGAAATGGTCAATCGGCCCAGAGATCGTGAGCCCGCTGTCGTTAATCGCCTCGACATGCGTCTGCACCGTGTCGACAACGGTGACGTCATGTCCAGCGCGGGCCAGATACGCAGCAAGCGTTCCGCCAATCGCACCAGCGCCCCATATCAGCCAACGCTTTGGTGCCGCATGCGCCATCGTCGCGTCGTCGGCTGTTGGCGCAGCGCGTAACCGTGTCGCGTTCAGGATGCGTCGCCCCACGCGCCGGTCAACAAGGCGCGCGTTTCGGCAACGGCAACGTCCCACAAGGCGAGCATCTCGTCATCAGACCGCTGATAGACCCCGCCGTAGTTGCCATCGCCGAGGTATGCGCGAAGGGATACGGGATCGAGCGTGCGCACGCGTGCAAGGTCTACCATCGGCCGCTGATTTTCTGGCAGCGACACGCCAGGCAATCGCGTCCACGGAAAGTTTTCCATCCACGAACCATGCGACGCCACCGGGTCGATTTCCTGCACCTTGGCCCAGGTATTCGGCGCATTCCACCAGTTGTGAAAGATGACGCGACATGCAGGATTCGCTGCGGTCCACTCCGGCACATACTGCTGCACCGCGCCGTTGCCACCGTGTCCGTTGACGATCAGGATGCGCCGGAATCCGCTGTGCGCGAGACTGTCGAGAATGTCGCCCACCACGCGCAAATGTGTATCGACACGCAGCGACACGGACCCCGGGAACTCGCGGAAGTACGGGGTAACGCCATAGGGCAGCACAGGACACACCGGAATACCGAGCGGCTCGGCGGCATCAACGGCGACGCGTTCGGGAAGAATGCAGTCCACCGTGAGCCGCAGAAAGCTGTGTTGCTCGGTACTGCCAAGCGGCAGGATGATGCGATCGTCGAGCAGCAGGTACTGCTCGACCTGCATCCAGTTCATGTCGCTGAGGCGCACGCGTGGGTCCCGGTAAAGGAGTCGGGGCGGACGCGGCAAAGATACGTGACGATCAGCAACAGGGGGAGAGCGGAGCGACGAATCGCTCCGCCCTAACTCTCCGACCCTGAGTGTTGACGCGCTACGGCAACTTCGTGATCGTCGTCGTCTGCTTTTGTGTAATCGGAATCGTCATTGAGGCCATGGGTACCTCAACCAGCATGTTCACCGTGCTGCCAAGAGCCACGCCGAGCAGCACACCGTCCATGCTGAGGATGAACGTGCCGCTCCCGTTGACGGTGCCGCCAATGGTGAAGTCCGCGCCCTGCTGGTTGCCAGCGCCGGATATCTTGCCGGTCGAAACTGACGTGATCTTCCATGAACGGGTACCCGACACCGTCGTGTCGCCGACAAACGTGAAGGTGGTTACCGCCGTCGTCGTCACGTCCGCGCCGTTTTGCTTTGTGACGGTGGTTGCTGTATCGACCCATGACGACGCCACTTTGGCGCCAACTTTCAGACGCGGCAGAAACGAGCGCATGTTCGTAGCCATCGGTGACGTGCTGGCGGCGCCCATCTTATCCGTCACGGTACTGGTGGCGACCTTGCCGCTGACGTCCATCGTGCCGGTGAACGTGAGACCGATCGCGCTACTCATGTCCGGGAGCGGCACTGGCGAGGTGCTGCTCGCCGTGACGGAATCGAGTGTCATCACTTGCGACAATGCGTCACCGCCCTTGGTGATGCGGAGCGTAAACACTTGATCGGACTTGCTGTCGAAGGCTTGCGTCTCTCCCATCATGACCTGCGACGACTGTCCGGCACTGACCACCCGATAGCGCCCGTTGACCGGGCCGTAGCCGGTGAGCGACGCTTGTGCCGCGAGTGGTGCGGTGACGAGAACGAGAAGCAGAGCAAACGATGGTGCGCGATGTGCGAGCATATGAGGAGGATTCTGGGTTCGAGATACATCACGCCCTACGACGCCGCGCGCGCAGAGTTTCTCCTACCGCGCGGCGTCAACCAGTTGAGATCCACAACCTCTCACCACCCATGCGGGCCCGCGTGTCGTCTGCTCTCCCTACCTGATGCGCAGTGAGACCGTGAGACGCTGCGTCGTCACTCGACCACCGTTGAGGCGTAGGGCTGCCGTTGGCGCAGCGATCACGCCACCGCTGCTTGCCGCCGGCACCGTGACGTTGTCGCCGCAGACAAACGGACAGCCGGGCACGCACCCGCCACCACCGCCGCACGTGGCGCTCAACGCATAGCGAACTTCGTAACCTTCGCTCCGCAACTTGAAGCCAATACTTGGCGTCCACTCCATCCAGTGTTCGTTCTGCACGCGACTGGTGACGCGCACGAGGTCCCGCTGGTTGAGCCGATATCGCGTTGAGTACACGTCGAGACCCACTTGCACGCCAAAGTGTGTCGCTGAATCGGTAGGCGGCGCCATGTGCTCAAAGCCAAAGCGCATCAGCGAGTTGGAGAAGCGAAACGCATTGTCAACGGTGTGACCACCTTTGAGGATTCTCGCACCGCTCGCCGTCACCGTGTCTCTTTCTGCTTCGGCCCACGTCGTGCTGGTCATCGGTTCAAGGATGACATCAAAGCCCACGGTGGCCTTACCAACCGTGCGCGACATGCCAACGCCTGCGTTGTAGGCCCACGTGTTGCCCGGGTCGCGGGGCACGGTGATGACGTCGAGAATGCGATAGTCGGGAATCTTTGGATGCGACAATCGATTGACGGTGCCGAGCAGGCCAAGTTTCCATCCATCGGTCCCAACGGGGCGCGAATACTCGGTGTGTGCGCCCCACATCGTGGTGTGATCGCGATTGTTCTCCGTGCGTTCGGCCACTGGCGTGATGATATTGGGCGGCGACCAGCGGTTGAAGGCGGCCCAGTGTACGTCGTGCGTCATGTCGAAGCGGCTGTGCAGCAGCATCGCTTCAAACTTCTGTTCGTTTCCCCATGCTCGTGTCACGCCAACGCGAGCGTCGGCGGCGGATCCACTCTGCAAAATGCGATCACTTCCGGAGTACAACTGGTCGACGCCCTGCTCCGCTTCAAGGCTCGCCACATACGCCGACGCGCCAACAGCGAATCCTCGGCCCAGGCTTCGCGCCAGGATGCCCATGACATACTGGTTCGCAGCCGTCTGTTCGCTGAGTGGCGGGTTGAACGTGAGTCGCGTGCGATCGAGTTGCTGGACGGCGAACATGCCACCCAACGCCCACTTGCCGACCGTCGCAATGCCGCTCAGTGGCAGTGTGCGCCCACCACCGCGCGCGTCGGACTGATTGTGGAAGTAGGGTGCGATCGAAAC
>JAYSVL010000334.1:0-5026 GCA_043718595.1 Gemmatimonadaceae bacterium | reverse complement strand
ATATCTCTGGTGGCTGAACGGACAATCGCAGTACCGCACGCCCGGATCGTATCTGCTCCCGTCGGTACCCGGCGCACTCGTTCCGAGCGCGCCGCGGGATCTTGTTGCGGCGCTTGGGAAAGGCGACAAGAAGATCTATGTCGTGCCGAGTCTGGAGCTGGTGGTGGTGCGCCACGGCGAAGAGGCGGATGTGGCGGAGGGCAATCCACTCGCGATCTCGGCGTTTGATGAGCAGTGGTGGCAGCGGCTCAAGCTGGCGTTTCGGTATTAGGCGCGCGGCAGTGTTGCTCGGTACTGCTAGCATTGGTCGGACGCGCGTCAGCGTGATAACATTGCAATACTTCCCTCATTGAGCTGAGACCGATGACACCTCGCCGCGCTACACTTCGACTCGTCTTGCTCCTGCCGATGTTTGGCGTACTCACTGTTGCGGCGTCGTGTGCGAGACAGGCGTCGAGCCGAGCTGCCGACCTAGGCGGACGTGCGACAGGCACACCAGCGGTTGGACCGGCGCGTGGAGCCGTGATGGTGGTTGGCGGAGGCGCACAACCGCCCGACGTGTTCGCTCGTTTCATTGAATTCGCCGGTGGCCCTGACGCGCTCATCGTCGAAGTGCCCACGGCCGGTGACGATTCCATTGATGTGTCCACGGTAGGCCGGGGATTTCGCGCTGCCGGTGCGCGCAACGTGGTCGTCTATCACACGACAAGTCGCGCGGTTGCCGATGCGGATACGTTCGTCGCGAAGATTGCCAACGCGCGCGGTGTGTGGTTCAGCGGTGGTCGCCACTACCGGTTGGTTAATGCGTACGCCGGTACGAAGTCCGAGCGTGCGTTTCAGGCGGCACTCGATCGCGGTGGTGTTGTGGGCGGGTCGTCGGCCGGTGCATCCATCTTGGCGAGCTATCTCATTCGTGGAGCGCCGTCGAGCAACAATCGCATCATGAACCATCCGCAGTTTCTCACCGGCTTCGGCTATCTGCGCGGTGTGGCGATCGACCAGCATGTGGTGGCGCGCGAACGACTGCCGGATTTGTACGATTCACTCACGTCGCGTCGACCAGATCTGCTTGGCATCTCGGAAGACGAAGGCACGGCGTGGCTGGTGCGCGGCGACACGGCCGAGGTCATCGGGCGCAACAAAGCGTTCGTCTACAACGGTCGCGACGCGAACGACGCGGGCAAGCCGTTCTTGACGTTACTTCCGGGTGATCGGTACAATCTGGCGGCGCGTCGTGTAATGTCGCGGGCCATCAGTACAACACCGCTGACCCAGAAATTTGTTGACGGTGTGTTCGCTGCGTATCGCGACACCACGCGTGGTGGTGCGCGGGTCATCGTCGCCGTCGACGGGAAAGTGCTCGTGAGTGCGGCGTATGGTGTGCCGCCGCAAACGCGCTACATGCCGGAGACGGCGGTGCCAAACATTCCGCTGGCAGGTCTGGCATCTGTGCTCAACGCCGCACTGACGCGGGACAGCAGCGGACGCGTGACTGATGCCGCTGTGCGTCGTGTGCTGACCACCGGCGGTATGCAGCGGGTCACGTATGACACGTCCACGAAACAGTGGCGTGGCAACGTGGACGATCTGTATCGCTTTGAACAGGGTCGTACGTCGTTGCAATCCGGACTGCGTGACACGTCAACGGTCGTGCGCGGCTTTACCACGGACACGATGTTCGCGATGCGGCGACAGTCGGCGTATGGCATCACCGATGGACGTCGGTCCGCGTGGGTGCGTTTCCCGGAACAACGCGCGACGATCATCATCCTCACTAATGACGATTCGGCCGACGCGAAAGGCATGGCCACGCGCATCGCGGCGAAGCTATTCGGTGGCCGAGTGCCGTAACGTGGAGTGGATTGCTACGGCGTTTTGGGTTTGCTTTTCGAAGCGGGTTGGTTGGATGTGCGAAGCGCGTAGAGTGCCGACGATTCGTCCCCGATGATGATGGCGAGGAACTGGCCATCGGCACCGATGGTGACGGCGTTCGTCAGTCCTGGGAGCCTGCGCGAGCGGAGATAGCGACCTGTTGGGATGTGGTAATAGTCGAGCAACATTAAATCATCACGACCGGGGCCGTCGGTACGTACGATCAACGTGTCGGCACGGACCATCGCGTCATAGATCGAGGGGTCTGTTTCAATTTTGTGTAGGCGCTCTCGTACTTCTTGCCGCAACTTCGGGGAGACATTGACGGTGCCAGTCACCTTCTCCTTCGTATCCACACGCGGCGCGCGTGACCGCACAACGTAGGGGTATCGACGAATGTCTCCGGTAGGCGACACGACAAACCATTCTGAGCCATAACGGCGCGCGACGATACAGTTGCCGCGGGCGTCCGGGCCAGCAACCTCGCCCGCCCATTCGAGACCCGCTTGTGGGCTGGCGCTGGCATCCAGCGACAGTCGGCCGAGCGTTTTGCCTGCCGTGTCCAACATCAGAAGCGCGTTCACCGCGCCTTCGGTTTTCAACAGGATCTCGAGATTGGAACGCACGCACATTCCCTCGTTGCCATACGCAGATTTGAGCGGCGTGTCCCACTCCGCGCTGCCGCTGCCACCGAATGCAGTGAGTCGCGACGTGCCATGGTCGAGCAGTACGAACCCCGTGGGCGTTGCGGCAATACGCGCCGGTCGCTGGAACTCGCCTGGCCCGGCACCCCTGGCCGCCATCGTGACCCGTGACTTACCGGTGGCCAGATCGAAGACAAACACTTCGCGCGTACCCTGATCGAGCACGGCGGCAATACCGGCCGAGGACACGACGGCGCGCGGCTGCGTCAGCAAGTCTGGCTCTTTGGTGCCGCCACGCATCCATTGACGAACCCAAAACGAGTCGGCGACGAAGCGTCTCGTGCCCGGTTGCGCGGGTTGCTGTGCGTTCATCTCGCTCGCGGCCGCGGCGAGAACGACAGCGAACACGATGTAACGCGCGTGATGCATCGGTAACGTGATGGCCATTAGAGCTCCTCGAGCCAGGTGAGTGCTTCAACGATGCGCTGCAACCCCGCGAATTCGCGAGGCGAACGCGGAGACTGTGCGGTGAATCGGATACCACCCCGCTGATCAAGCACGATCAGTGCGGGCGTTTCGCGGTGTCCAAGCCGACGCATTTCGCTCAGCACCGACGTGGGCGCGTGCACGAGCGGCACGCTGGCGGTCCACAATGGCAGGAGCTGTCGGATAGCCGTTGAGTCGCTCGGCGCACCAACAAACCACACCACCGAGAGCCTGAGTTTGTCGCGCACCCTCGGACGGTGCAACACGTGCAGGATGCGGAGATTTCCGGTGCAATCCGCCTTTTGCATCAACACGGCCGACTGCACGCGTTGCGCTGGGCCTGCGGTTGGAGCGTATGGACGTAACGATTCGGGCAAGGTGGCGCGCGGTGCTGCTCGCACGATGTCAACCGTGACGACGGCGAGCAACACGGCAGCAAGCGCCATCACCCATGTAGTGGGCAAGCGCATGCGGCGTTAGCCCTCACACACGGGTTCTTCGAACGGCAACTCTTCGCCGTTCTCCCCTCGTCGAACCTGGCAACCCCAACCATCCGTTTTTGAGCGTTTGTCCTTGTAAACCGACTCGCTGGAAGTCCGCTCACAGACTTCCACGGTTAACGGTATGTAGCCGAAGGGAGTCCAGATGAGATGGTAAGTGTACCGGCACGAAATCGTATCCCTTACTCCGCAGAGCTTGAGAACACCTGCGCCGCACTCCGTGGGCATGATCTCGTCATCGACGACGCCGGCGCGGGCGATCGCCGTATCAGTCAGCACCGCGGCGGTCAGCAACGCGAGTGCCGCAGGTACAAACCGTCTTTTCAAAACTGACATGTGTCACCTCCAGGATGATTAAGTGAGTGGTAGGTGTTGGCGCCGAGCGCGCCAACACCTATGACGCAGTCTGTCACGCCTCACACACTGGATCTTCGAACGGCATTTCCTCGCCGTCCTCCCCTCGTCGCACCTGACAGCCGACTCCTCCGCTGTTTTGTGATGGCTGGTCTTTGTAGAGGCGCATCTCGCCAGCCTTGTGGCAAACTCGACGAAACTCAAAACCTCCTGATCGGGCGAGCAGGCTGCCCGTGCCGGTGATTTCGATGTCGCATTGCATGATGTCACGCCAGCCACAATCCTTCAGGACGCCGTTGTCGCAGGCGGTGGGAATCACACCCTCATCGAACACTGCTGCTCGCGCGACCGACACGTCCGTCGCGGCGACCGCCGCCATCAGGGCGAGTACAACAAGTGGGAACCGCTGCGTGAATAACGACATAAGAATCTCCGTCTCGATGTAGGTGTATCGCGCCAGACGGTCGTCCGTCGCGGGCCTTCCCATCGATCGCACAGCGCGACGGCAGGAGAGGCACCCGCATAGTGCACCACCCGCGTCACCAGAGCGTCATCGATTCATTGCAGGTGCCATCGTTACAATGCATTCCTGCAGGTTTGGCTCGTCGTGTCGAGATACTGATCGCCATCGCGGCGCCTCAAGCAAAGCCGAACAACGCGTGGCCTTGCTTGATCCCGCCCGGCACGGTGGTGAAGCGATGGTCGCAACGCTCGCGGGCGACTGAACGCAGAACAGCCACAACTTTCGTCTTATGCAATCAGGCCAAGTCGTCCGACTGGAGATTGTGACACGCGAAGCCGGACCCCTTCAAACGCGTGGCGGACGCACCGTGCCATTCAGCGCGACCGAATGCGATCAAGCAGTTCGCGCGGCCAGAGCAGCAGGGGTCGCTCTCCACCTGCGATTGCGGCAAAGTGCTTGCGATTTCCTGTCACGATCGCGTCGGCGTCCGCACTGAGTGCAAGATCGACGAACACTTGATCGTTGGGATCGGCCAGCACCGGGCCGATCGCGGCCACCTCGCACAGGTCCCCGCCATCTGCGATGCTGCGCACCACCCGTGCCACCACGTCTAGCGAGGCTCTGCCTCAGACCGACGAGGCATGTAGAAGGGGAGAGAGGAGTGGCGGAACTCCAGAGGTGAGCGTACAACATGGGGTGCTTGCGCA
>JAYSVL010000333.1:0-1768 GCA_043718595.1 Gemmatimonadaceae bacterium | reverse complement strand
CCACGTGCGAAGGGCCGTGAGTTCGCCCTCGTAACTGCCAAACACTCCGCGGTTGGGCCAGACCCACGTATTGAGAATTGGCCAGCGATTGAAATTCTCGATTTGTTCGAGACGCAACGACGTGCCGCGCGCATCAACCGCAGTGAACAGCGCATCAATGGTGCCACGCTGTTTGAGCTCTCTCCAGCGGGCGCTGACACTCGCAGCAAACGCGGGATCATCGAAGAGACGGGCGAACCATGGTGCGGTCCGAATGTACCAACCAACGGTGAGATCGGCGCTCAGGTAGTTCACGTTGCCCATCGCGATGTCGAAGTCCCAGACCGGGCCAAAGGTGAGCTTGCCAGCACGCGGTTTGTAGAGGTACGTGCTCAGTCGCAAGTTGCCGTCGACATTGCGAAAGAGTTCCTGCAGCAGGTAGTAGTCTATCGCTGATGGCACGTCGAGAAACGCCGCATAGCCAGCTGCCGGATCACGGAAGCGTGCCCCAAAAATCGCCGAGTCGGTCTGCGCGAGATAGCGTGTGAGGTACGCGCGATGTTTTTGCCACGATGCGTCGTTGAGCGTTTCCGGCTCCTTGACGCAGAAAATCATCGTCGTCATGGTGGAGTGCGGGCAGAATGTTTCGCCGCTCCGTTCGTCCACTTCGAGCAGGTAACCACCGGTGATTGCCGACGTGCTCGTATCGGTCGCCGCGAGCGACGCGATATTCACTCGGTCTGACGCGATGCGCACGTGTTCAACGAGCTGATACACCCCATCGTAGCGGCCATTCAGTTTGACGCTGACAAACTGCGAGCGCGGTGTCCAGGCGAACGCGAGTCGTTGACTGAGATCGAACGCAACCGCGTTGCGCACGAGTGTTTTGTCTGAATAGTTCGCGAGCAACACCCAGTGCCTGCTGCTGGGCATGCCGAGCATGGCGGCGCTCGTCGTCAGCTTCAGTCGATACGGTTTCTTGGGCATGTCCCACGTCGTGTTGCCTCGTCCGCGAATTTCAAGAGTCCCACGAGTTGTCGTGTCCCCTTTGGCGGAAATGATCGCAAACGCGCCATTGGTGTACGATTCTTTTGACGTGATCGGCGCACCGGCGGCGGTGGCGATCGTAAGCGTTGGCAGTTGGAGGGGCACGAGCGCTGGCGGCAACGGCAATGGTGCTGGCTCGACCACGGTCGGCGCGTCGCCCTGCGCACCACAAGCAAGGAGCAGCGGTGCGGCAGCACACAGCATCAGCAGACGAAAGGTCACGAGGAGAAAGCTACACCGCGCGAATGCGCGGCTGGATGCTCGCGTGCGTCGCGACCATAAGCTGCAGCAGCGCATCGACGACGAGCCCACCCGCCGACGGCATGCTCGCGATCGGCACGTGGGGCGGTGACAGCGCTGGTGTCATCGTGACGGACACGCTCGCGCATGTACACGTGGGCTGCACGTATGGCGACATGGTGGGGCGCGTGACACTCAGCGCGGATGGCGGGCTGTCGGCGAGGGGCAGCTACCTCCTGCGTGCGTATCCCATCGCCATTGGCCCAACCATGCCCGCGCAATTTACGGGACGCGTCTCTGGCAACACGCTGACGCTCACCGTGACCGTCACGGATACTGTCGCGCGCACCGTGGTGGTGCGGGGGCCCGTGTCGGTGCGGCTCGGCGCGCAGCCGGTCATGCCGAATTGCCCCATCTGTCGTGTGCCTGGTGAACGCGGCAGCGCGCTGGCGCAGGAGCAGCGGTCGCGGCGCGTGCGGTGGTCATACCTCGCGGACATCTG
>JAYSVL010000332.1:0-16722 GCA_043718595.1 Gemmatimonadaceae bacterium | reverse complement strand
CATCATCGAGCGCGGTTTGCACGGTGGGCACAATGCCCGTGAGATGCTGTCGACTGGCAATCTCCGGCACGACGCCGCCAAACAACCGATGCACGTCCTGCGACAAGATGACGAGCGACCGCAACACGGGTTGATCCGCACTTCCGTCCACCACCGCAGCCGATGTTTCGTCGCACGACGTCTCAATGCCGAGGATGCGTGTCACGGTCGCGGCTCGGCGAGCAGCTGCGATAGCAACGTGCGGTTGGATTCGGAATTCCAGTCATCGGCGCCCGTCCATTTCTTGCGAATGGTGCCATCGCGCGCAATGACGATGGTCTCCGGCACGCCTGCCGTGCGATAAGTATCCTGAATGTTACCGGTCTCGTCGTGCAACAATTGAAACGTGAGACCAAACTGAGTGGCGAATTCGCGGATCTCCTGTCCTTTGCCACTGTCGTCAATACTCACAGCGACAACCTTGAGCCCATTCGCACTGAGTGCCTTGTGCACGAGCTCAAAGCTCGGCATCTCCACGCGACACGGTGCACACCACGTGGCCCAGATGTTCAGCAGCACGACCTCACCGCGATAGTGTGCGAGTGTTCTGGTGACTGGTGTGGCGTCGAGCGTCTTGGCGGTAAAACTCGGCGCCTTCGCACCAACAGTGACGGCTGCCAACTCGTCTTTGAGGAAATGCGTTGCTGCAAACGCACCGCCGCCGAGTACGGCAATCATCGCCAGCACGAACATCCATTGCTGTCGTGCGGTCACGCCACGTCCCTGCACAGCTCGCGGAGCACGCGAATTTCTGCTTGTGGGTTGCTCGCCGAAAACACGGCATGCCCCGCGACAAAAGTGTCCGCACCGGCGCGCCAGCAGCGCGCGATGGTGTCGCGCGAAATGCCACCGTCCACTTCGAGCGCGGCCGCACTGTGTGTGCGTGTGAGTAACTGCCGCGCTCGAGCAATCTTGTCGATGGAATACTCGATGAAGCGCTGCCCACCGTAGCCAGGATTGACCGTCATGATGAGCAACACGTCGAGCAGATGCGCGACTTCTTCAATGACCGCGAGTGGTGTTGACGGATTGAGTGCGACACCGGCTTTGCACCCCAGTTCCTTGATACGCGCGATCTGACGGTCGAGATGTGGTGCTGCTTCGGCATGAATGGTCAACACGTCGGCGCCGGCTTTCGCGAACTCGTCGAAGTAACGCTCAGGTTCGACGACCATCAAATGCACATCCACCGTGCGCGACGAGGTGCGACGCGCCACCTCAATCACCTTCGCTCCAAACGACAAGCTGGGCACGAAGCGACCGTCCATCACATCGACGTGAATCCAGTCGGCGCCACCAGCATCACACATGGCGATGTCGTCACCGAGTTTCCGGAAATCAGCGGCTAACAGCGACGGCGCAATACGTACGGTCATGGAACGCGTGGTGTCGGCGGTGGAGAGTCTGGTGGAGTACGTCCATTGCTCAGCACGAGCGCAATTGGCGTTCCTGGTGCGGCGAGCTGGTGACCAGCGGGCAACGTTGAGAGGACCGTCCCCGCCGGCAATCGCGAGGGGCGCGTCTCAACCGCGCCGATCGAAAACCCAACAGACGCAATCACGGCGCGGGCGGACCCTTCGTCCATTCCCACCAACTCAGGAACGGGTACTCCGTTCGCCGTGCTTTCGTTTGCTGCGCGCGCGTTGGCCACACTATCCGCGATCAAGCGTTCCGCTTCCGTTTGTGCCGCACTGTCCAACTCTCGGCGCACCATGAGTGGATCTTTCGCGTTGGGCAAGTTGCTGGCGGTCACGCTGTCGAGCGCCAATTGCAACGAATCTGACTGCTCTGGACGACCCGGCTCGAGCGTATTCACAGCGAAGACGCCACTGCCCGCACCGATGGCGAGTCCTGCGACGACAGCGATCAGCGCGCGAACGAACCACGTGCTGAGTGATACTGGTGCGCGACGTGTGGCCATCAGGCAGCGCGCCGAAGGCGAGCGGCAAACGCACCGTCGGTGCCATGCAGGTGTGGCAACACGCGCAGCAACGCACCGTCGAGGACGGACGCGGGGACTGCGCCAAGTGGTGGTGCTTCGAGTGTGAATTCCGGATGCACGGATAGGAAGCTGTCGATTTGGTCGTCGTTTTCCTCCAGCTCCAGCGAGCACGTACTGTAAATGAGCAGACCACCGGGTTTCACTGCTGTCGCTGCGGCACGCAAAATGGCTCGCTGCAGCTCGCCGAGCACGGCAAAATCAGACATACGCAAACGCCAGCGTGCGTCAGGGTGTCGACGGAATGTGCCGGTGCCAGTGCAGGGCACGTCAACCAGGACCGCATCTACGGGCGCGATGGCCGGGAAACGCGCGTCGGCGATGAGCGGCCACAAGTTATTGGCGTCCACGCGACCCAACCCGAGCAGCATACGATCAACGCGCAGACCATTGCGGTCGGCGGCGATAACGGATGACGCAGTACGCGACAACTCAAGCGCTTTACCGCCCGGTGCTGCGCACAGATCGGCGACGATTGCATGCGGCGCAATCGCGGCGTATTGCGTGACCATTGTGGCTGCGGGATCTTGGACGAACATGCGGCCTTGCGTGAACGCGCCCAGCTCCACGAGTGCGACGCCTGGAGCGAGCTGCAACGAGTCTGGCTGGAGGGGTACGGCAAACGTTTCCACGTCCGCAGCCTGGAGCATCGCCGCCAGCGCATCGCGCGTCATGCCGTACGGACGCACGAAGATCGACGCCTCGGTGTTGTTGGCGGCGAGCAAACGCTCAACGGCAGCCAGCCCCCAGCGGTCGACCCATCGCGCGACGACCCACGAGGGATGCGAATACGTTTGTGCTAACGCCTCGACAGGAACAGCGGGAACAGCGGGATGCAACAGGTCTCGTTCGCGATCAATGCGACGCAGCACCGCATTCATCAGTTTGCTCGCGCCGATGCCATGTCGTCGCTTTGTGAGCTCGACGGTTTGCGCTATGGCGGCGTAGGCGGGCACACTGCCCATCGCAATCAGCTGATAGGTGCCAAGACGCAGCAGGTCGGCGACGTCGTCGTCGAGTTGCACCAAGCCACCGTTCACTCGAGTTTCCAGCACGGCATCGATCCACCCTCGGCGGCGGAGCATGCCCCAGAGCAATTCCTGCGACCATCGTCGATCGCGCTGGTCGAGTGGCCCAACGCGTTTTTCGAAGGTCGCGTCGAGCAGCGCACCGTCGCGCAGATCGGCAAGCACCTGCATCGCAGCGACCCGTGGTGCCGTGACGCCACCGATTGTTGAATGCAACGACGCACTGCGCTGGGCGGGCGCGGAACGCCCGGCACGAGCGGGTGCCGCGATCGGAGTCGAGCCGGTGGGCGCAGTGCCTTTTGGCGTCATGCCGAAAGATAGCCGAGAATGCGCGCGCCGATTGCGTGGCGCGGCCTTGTCAAACTGTTACGAACTGATCGCCGACGGCGACGCCACGACCGCGGGCCCAGGCGTCAACGGACATACGCGGCTTGCCACTGGGTTGTACATCCGCGATGCGGACGGCGCCCGTTCCACACCGCACAACCACGCCATCCTTGTCTGCGGATCGGACTGTGCCAGCCGGTGCGGACAACGTGGGCTCGTCGAGCGCATCGTCTGACCCATCACCGACGAGTGTCGCCCCGAAACACTTCATGTCGGCGCCACGAAACGTCGCGAATGCACCTGGTCGCGGATCAAACGCACGGATGACCCGTGACACATGCAGCGCATCACGCGAAAAGTCGATGCGACACATGGCGCGGTCGATCTTTGACGCATACGTCGCGAGCGTGTCGTCCTGCGCAATCGGCAGTGACAGCCCTTCGTCGACGAGCACCAGTGCCTGCACAATCGCGAGCGCACCCAATTCGGACAAACGATCGTGCAAGTCGCCGTAAGTCTCGTCTGCAGAAATGGGCGTGGTGAGCGTGTGCAACACCGGGCCGGCGTCGAGCTTCTGCACCATTTGGACAATACTGATGCCTGTTTCCGGAAGCCCCTGAAGAATCGCTGCTTGCAACGGTGCGGCGCCGCGCAACGCTGGCAAAACGGAACCGTGGATGTTGACGGTGCCGCGCGTCGGGATCGCAATCACATCGTTCGGGAGCAGTTCACCGTAGGCGACGACGACGGACAGATCCGCCGAAAACTCGCGCAATGCATTGGCGAACGCGTCGCCGCGTGGTTTGTCGGGTTGCAGCACGGGGAGCCCCTCTTCAAGGGCGACCAGTTTGACGGGAGACGGGTCGACCTGTGAGCGCGCGCGTCCGCGTGGTTTGTCCGGTTGTGTGATGATCGCGACGACATCATGCCCTTCGCCGAGCAGCGCGCGCAGTGGCGGAACGGCAAACTCCGGTGTGCCCCAGAACAGAATGCGCATCGTGCGCTAGCGGCGATCCACGTCGCGTTCGGGTGGCAGATCGCCGACCGGCAGCACGCGTAGCAATTTGGGATAGTTGACCTTTTCTTCGTCCCAATCGCGCAGCGCCGAACGTTTTTTCAAGAGGCTGAGTCGGTCGGTGAAGAGCTTGCCGTGCAGATGATCGATCTCATGCTGCAGGCATCGTCCGAGGAGTTCTGTGCCGTCCACTTCGTAGACGTTGCCATCGATATCTTGGGCGCGCACGGTGACGCGCGCGTGCCGTGTGACTTCCGCATACACCTCAGGGATCGACAAACATCCTTCCTCGCCGCGCACCGAACCCTCGGTGAAGATGATTTCCGGATTGATGACCACGAGCCGCGTGTCGTCGGCATCAACGATGGCCAGGCGTTCGCGACGGCCAACTTGCGGCGCGGCGAGGCCGACCCCTTTCGCCGCGTGCATCGTGTCGAACATATCGTCGACGAGGCGGCGCAGCTCCGGCGTGATGGTTGTGACGCGCTCCGTCTCCTGACGAAGAATGGGCGAACCAAGCACGTGAATGTCGAGCAGCGACACGGACGGATCAGGCGGAAGTTGACGGCGCCGTGAGCACGCGCTCGATGCGCCCGCGTTCGATGATGAGGCGCGACTCGCCGGACTTGATGGTGATACGATCGGTCATCGCGGGTACAGACTCACCGTCCTTGGATTGCTGCGCGATGTGCAACACTTCGCCGACGATGCCACCCGCGGTGACAATCTCATCGCCCTTTTTGACGGCACCGACTTGTGCATCCCGCTTCTTGCGCTGCGCCTGCTGCGGCCGAATCAGGATAAAGTAGAAGATGGCAAAGATCGCTCCATACATAAATATCATGGAGGTGATCTGGGTCGTTGGCGCCTGAAGCACGGCGAGTGTAGCAGCGATTGGAAGGCTCATTTCGTGGACGATCGGGAGTGATAGCGGGCGAGCCAATGTCGACTCCAGCCCTCAAACGCGCCATGCAGCACGGCGGCGCGTGCGTCGCGCATGAGTGCGACAAGGAAATGTACATTGTGGAGACTGAGCAGGCGGAGGCCGAGGATCTCCTCGGTCACGAACAGATGCCGCAGGTACGCGCGGGAAAAGCGTGTACAGGCGGCGCAATCGCAGGCGTCGTCGAGGGGCAATGCATCCACCCGGAACTCGGCGTTTTTGATGTTCCGCCTGCCGGTCGTGGTGAAAAACGCGCCGGTGCGGCCCATTCGGGTGGGTGCGACGCAGTCGAACAGGTCGACGCCGCGCGCGACGCCCTCGACGAGATCTTCGGGGAAACCGACGCCCATCAGGTATCGCGGGCGGTCGGTGGGCAGGGCGTCATTGACGACGTTGAGCATTTCATACATGTCGGGCTTGGCCTCGCCGACGGACAGGCCGCCAATCCCGTAACCGCTCCAGTCGGCACTGTTGCGGATCGCGGTCGCTGAGTCGCGCCGGAGATGCGCGTGAATGCCACCCTGTACGATCGGGAAGAGTGCTTGCACCGGTGTCGGCGCGTTAGCGTCCTCCAGCACCAGCTGCTCGAAGGCGACTCGGCAGCGGTCGAGCCAGCGCACGCTGCGCTCCATCGCTTCGCGCGCCAGCGGCTCGTCGGATTGCCCGGGCACGACGTGGTCGAATTGCATGATGACGTCGGCACCGAGATTGCGCTCGATGCGCATTACGGATTCGGGGGTGAACAGATGCAGCGATCCGTCGAGGTGGCTGCGGAATTCGACGCCGTCCTCCGCGATGGTGCGCAGCCCTTCGAGCGAGAACACCTGGAATCCGCCGGAATCGGTGAGGATGGGTTTGTCCCACGCCATGAAGCGATGCAGGCCGCCAAGTGCGCGCACCGTGTCGTCGGTGGGGCGCAAGTGGAGATGATAGGCGTTGGCGAGGATCATGGTCGCGCCGAGCCGGTGGAGGTCGTCGGGGTCGAGCGCTTTGACGGAGGCGAGGGTACCTACCGGCATGAACTGCGGCGTGGTGACGATGCCGTGCGGCGTGTGGAAGTGGCCGGCGCGGGCGCGACCCGAGGTGGCGTCGAGGCGGAAGGTGAAATCGCGGGTGCGCGGTGTGGAACTGTCAGAGGTCATGCGGAGGTTCACGCGGAGGCGCGGAGGCGCGGAGAACAACATGTGCAAAGAGAAGTTCCTGAGGTCTCTTGGGCGTGTCGTATCTCCGCGTCTCCGCGGCTCCGCGTGAGTCCGTGATTGTGGTTCTCCGCCTGAACCCGGAAGTTGCGGTTCGCCGCGTCTCCGCGTGATCCCTCCCTCCGCGTGCTCATAGTACACACATAGAGTCGCCATACGAATAAAAGCGGTACCCTTCGCTGACGGCCGTGCGATAGGCGTGCATCGTTTCGTCATAGCCGGCGAACGCGGCCACCAGCATGATCAAAGTTGATCGCGGTACGTGGAAGTTGGTGATGAGGTGATCGACGCCGCGGAAGGTGTACGGTGGTCGCAGAAAAATACTCGTCTCGCGTTGTGTGGCATGGATGTGTCCTTGTGCATCGGCCGCCGTCTCCAACGACCGCACACTGGTTGTACCAACGGCCCACAACTTGCCGCCACGCGCACGTACGGCGTTCATCGCATCGGCGGCCTGCGCACTGACGTCGCACCACTCTTCGTGCATCACGTGCAGTGCGGGGTCGTCGTCGTGCACAGGGCGAAAGGTGCCGGCGCCGACATGCAGGAGCACATCGATGCGTTGCACACCACGTGCATCAAGACGTGTCAGCATCTCCGGCGTGAGGTGCAGCCCCGCCGTAGGCGCCGCGACCGAACCCAATTGATCCGCGTATACGGTCTGGTAGCGTGTCGCGTCCTGTGTGTCATCGGCGCGCCCGATGTACGGTGGCAGCGGCACGTGTCCATGCCGTTCAATCGCGTCGCGTGCATTGCCATCGGCGTGCAGACGAACGATGCGCGTGCGTCGCTCAGTCGTCTCGACAATCTCGACGCGCAGATCGTCGGCGATGGTGACTATACGCCCAGGCCGAAGTTTTCCGCCGGGATGCACCATCGCTTCGAAATGTGTGTCGTCGATTGGTCGCAGGAGGAGAATCTCTGCCTGTCCGCCACTATCACGATATCCAAGCAGGCGCGCGCGGAACACGCGGGTGGTGTTGACGACGAGTGCGTCATGCGCGGGGATCAGTTCGGCGAGATCGCGGAACGTGCGATGGGAGATGACACCAGTGGCGCGATCGAGGATGAGCAAGCGACTAGCGTCACGCGGCTCAATCGGACGTTGTGCGATGAGGGCGTCGGGGAGCACGTAGTCGTAGTCGGACGTACGGCTGCCTGGTGGCTGGACAGACATGTCCGCGGAGTTGTGGGATTCGGTGCTCATGCAGTCGCGAAAGACAATCGATGCGGGCGCGGAACGCAACCGGGGAGACTTGATCGCGCGAATTGCAGGATGACGGTGCGGTCACGGGGAGTGCAGGTATGAGGCTCAAGCGGAGCACAGCAACTACGGGAACTGCTGGAACTGCAAAACTACAGAACTACAGAACTACAAACTACAAACTACAAACTACAAAAACGCGAAGCTGCGAAAACAAATCAACGAAACTCAACGCAAGATGAACGCAACACAACATCAACTCCGCGCTACTCAGCGCGCCTCTGCGTCAAGCTGTTTGCGGTTGTAGTTCCGACGAATCAGCGAATGCGGAATTCTGTTTGCCGCGAGGTTTTCATCTGATTCTGCAAGTCGATGACCTCCACGCGCAAGCGATATTCCCCGGCGGGCGAGTTGGAAAGATCAAGTTTCAGGAATTCAACCAGCGTGGATGCCGACGCGACCGCGCGATCGAATGAAATCGTCAACCGGTCGCGCTCGTTTTTTGTGCGCCCAACCACGCGGCCGAGTCCGTCAAGGAGCCGCGCCGCAGCGAAGGCGACGCCACCCTTGCTTGCACGCTCTACCACAATGCTCAGTCGATAGTTGTTCTGTCCGTCACGCTCGGCGAGATCATACATCTCCCACACCAAGCCGATTGGCGACCCCGCAGCGTAGGAGCCGACGCTGGGTTCCATCGTGACGTCACGCCAGCGTTTGGGTGCGACGGTTGCCTCGCGCGGTGCTGGGGCATTGCCGAGTAGGATGTCGCTCATCCCAAAACCGGTGCCTTTGACGGCGTCGAGTCTAGTGACAGCGCGCGCGGCGCGGCGGCTGTCGGACTGTTGCGCTTCAACGCGCACCACGTTGATGCCGGGGCCAATACGACGCGTCCACGATTTGGCGATGGGTGTGCGGGCAGAGTCGGGACGCACACTGATCTGTTCCGATTCCACGCCACGAATACGCACAAACTGATCGAAGACGCGAATGTCCATGTCCACCGGCGCGCGAGTGAAATCCAGTCCACGCACTAGTGAGTCGAGCGGGATTCGCGCGGCGACGACGAGGTCGGACGAATCCGCACCACTGCGAAAGCGGGCGATACGGAGCGGGATGGTGTCGAGCAGCTTGGTAGACGGGATGTTGTCCCAGGTGACGGGCAACGCGCTTTTCATTTGTTCGACGTTGTCGCGATCGCTAAAGGCAAAACGTGCCGTGCCGAATCCCGGCGGCAGGTCGAAGAAGAAGACGAGGCCGTTCTTGTACATCCAGACGAGTGCGGTTCCGCCTTCGGTGCCGGCGGTGGTGCCGGGCACAGTGAGCTCGAGATCGGGCGGTCCATAGCGAACGTGGATGTCGCCGCGGTCGGTGTCAGCGCCGAGCAGTTCTGCATCTTCGTTGGTCCAGCGAAAGTCCGCGTAGGTGACGCGCGAGAGGAACTCCAGACGGTGTTCGTTCTCGCGGGTGAGGGAGAGGGGATCGGTCATCATCCAGTACATCGCTTCGAGACCGCGTTGTTGCGGCGGCGGCAGTTTGGCGAAGCCGATGGTATCGCCAATTTGTCCGTCGGCTTTGGCGCCAGGTCGCGGACGCAGCACGCGGGTGAAGCGGGTGAACCGATCGCGATCCGTGTCGTCCATCAGGGCGAGCGCGCTATCGAAGGCCGCCGTCGCGCCTTTCTCGTCGTTGAGTCGATGTGAGGCAAGTCCGCGGGCGAGCCACGATTGGTAATCGAGTGGATATCGTCGGGCGCGCTGGGCTGCGAGTTCCCGCATCTCCTCCCATCGTCCCCGTTCGCCGAGTGCCATGAAGACGTGTCGGCTGATGCGAAGGTTGGTGGGATCGGCGTGAAGGGCGATGCGGAATTTTTCCAGCGCGTTGACGAAGTCGGCGTTGCCGGTTGGTGGTTCGATGCGTTTGGCAAAACTTTCCACATAATCGCGGGCTTTGTCGCGCGACCAGTTGTTAAAGCTGGTGAGCTGAATGCGTTGATTATCGACGGTGAGGGCACGATAGGCGACCGATTCGTAGCGCCGCCACGTGGCCATGCCGACTTCGTCCGCAGCGATGGCCAACAACAGACTATCACCGGTGCGAGTTGCCGCGTCGAACGCGTTGCCTACTTCGCCGGTCGCGGCAAAACGCATCGTCGAGACGCCCGACGTGAGGTTGAACTTGCTCAGCATCAACCAGTATCGCGCGCTGTCTGGCGCAAACTGTGTGGCGAGCCGCAGTGCGGTGTCCGCACCCTGGAGCAGTCGAATGGTGCGTTTGTCGCTGATGTACTGCGCACTGCGTTTGCTCTTGGCCATGTTCCAGTTGAGCAAGCCGAATTGCAACCAACCGGCGGCATTTTTTGGATCCTTGCGCAACGCCGAGTCGAGGAGCGCGTAGGCGCGGGTGGTGTCGCCGGCTGAGGCGATGGAGTCAGCGAGTGCGGCAAGGTCGCGTGACGCGCGCGCGGGTTGTGCCTGTGCGGACGCTGCGTCGGGGACAGAAAGCGCAACCGCGACGAGGGCGACGGATGTTGTCACACCACAGCTGATTAGTCGCATTGAGGTTCTCAGTGGATTTAGAACAGGCCGGGTTGTTCCGTGCCACGTGCAGGTGGCTCGAAGCCGAGGTGTCGGTAGGCGTGCGCGGTGGCCATGCGGCCGCGTGAGGTGCGTTGCAGGAAACCGTTCTGCACGAGGAACGGTTCATACACTTCTTCGATGGTGCCGGCATCTTCGCCGATGGCAGCGGCGATGGTGCTCACGCCAACAGGCCCTCCGTCAAACTTCTCGATGATCGTCTTGAGGATGCGACTGTCCATATCATCGAGGCCGAAGTGATCGACGTCGAGCAGTGACAGTGCCGCTTGGGCCACGTCGAGCGTAATGCGCCCATCGCTTCGCACCTGCGCATAGTCACGCACGCGACGCAGCAAGCGATTGGCCACCCGTGGCGTGCCGCGCGACCGCTTGGCGATTTCGTGCGCGCCCTCAGCGTCCATCTCGACCTTGAGCACGTCGGCGGTGCGGCGCACGATGATTTCGAGCTCGCGCTCGGGGTAAAATCCCAGTTGATGGACGATGCCGAAGCGGGCACGGAGGGGCGCGGTGAGCATACCCAGTCTGGTGGTCGCGCCAACGAGCGTGAAGCGCTCGATGTTCATCGTCACAGTTTGCGCCTTGGGGCCTTCGCTCAGCCGGATGTCGATGCGATAGTCCTCCATCGCCGGATACAGAAACTCTTCAATGATTGGCCGCAGGCGATGAATCTCATCGATGAAGAGCACGTCGCCGGCACGCAGATTGGTGAGCGGCCCGACGAGATCCCCCGGTTTCTCCAGCGCAGGGCCCGACGTGGTGGTCAGGTTGACGCCAAGTTCGCGCGCCATCAGGTCGGCGAGCGTCGTCTTGCCAAGCCCGGGCGGTCCAAAAAAGAGCGTATGATCCAGGGCTTCCCGTCGTGACCGCGCCGCCTCGATGGCGATCGAGAGGCTCTCTTTCACCTTGTTCTGGCCAATAAACTCCGCCAGACGCTGTGGTCGCAGCGACAGCTCCGGGAGACCGTCCTCGGGCAGTTCTTCTGGTGTGGTGATCTCGTTGCGACTCATGGCACGTGGGGGGGGGACGAAAGTATTGGCAACCGGCAGCGGCGTAGGCCGGCGTGCACCATTGGAACAGTGGAACGATGGTGCCGTCTTCGTGAATATATGAAAGAACTGGGAATGAGCTTTACCAAAAAACCGCCCGCGGTATCAGCATTTGGCACACCGACGCGTAACATTAGCTAACGTCGTACATCGACCCTTTCGGTTCGTTCCGTCTAACCTGCGCCTCATGCCTCGTCGCCTGTTACCCGTCGCCGTTCTGTCTGGCATCGT
Organism: Gemmatimonadaceae bacterium; assembly: GCA_043718595.1. Lineage (GTDB taxonomy): Bacteria > Gemmatimonadota > Gemmatimonadetes > Gemmatimonadales > Gemmatimonadaceae > Gemmatimonas. The sequence continues at coordinate 5,097 of JAYSVL010000332.1, read as the reverse complement.
CACCATGGTCGCGCTGACCTCGGCGGCTACGCCACCACGCCACCAGTACTCCGCTGGTCGCACGGTCGCGGCGACTGCGAGTTCAGCCGGTCGTGAAGCAGGGGCCAAGGACGAAGCCGTCAGCGAAGAAGCGGTCAACATCGACTGGCGCGTCCTGGCGGGGCTCGACTACTCGAACGGCAAGGCGACCGACACCCTCAAGAAGCTCGAAGGGAAGCTCGTTCGCATTCCGGGATTTGTCGTCCCACTCGACGACTTTCAGGACGAAGGGGCGGAGTTTCTGCTCGTTCCGTACTATGGCGCGTGTGTTCACACCCCGCCGCCGCCGCCCAACCAGATCGTGATGGTGAGCATGACCGGCAAAAAGGCGATCAAGCTCAATTTGTTCGACGCCGTGTGGCTGTCCGGTCGCCTCAAGATCGCGTCCGTCGAAAGTCCGTACGGCACGGTTGGTTACCAGCTGGAAGGCATGAAGGTCGAGCCGTATTCGGCGAAATGACAGTCGAAGCGGTCGGCGTGCCGGCCGTGGAGTTGTCGGATCTCCGTTTTTCGTACCGCGCCGGACGTGATGTGCTGGCGATCGATCATTTATCGATTGCCCGTGGTGAAACAGTCTTTCTGCACGGGCCCAGTGGCAGCGGAAAAACGACGCTACTCGGCGTACTCGCCGGCGTGCTTGCCCCCACCAGTGGGCGCGTGCGCGTGCTCGGCCGCGACTTCGCCACCATGTCGAGCGGTGCACGTGATGCGTTTCGGGCGCGACATCTGGGATACGTCTTCCAGATGTTCAACCTGATCCCGTACCTCTCCGTCCGAGACAACATTCTCCTACCCATCCGACTCGACGCAGGTCGTCGCGCTCGACTTGGCATGTCCGTTGAGAGTGCGGTTGCGGACATCGCGTCGCAGCTGGATATCGGCGAGTTGCTGGACGCACCGATTGCCGAACTGAGTGTTGGGCAACAACAACGCGTCGCAGCGGCGCGCGCATTGATTGGGCAACCAGAAGTCGTGATTGCGGATGAGCCAACATCCGCACTCGATACGGATCGTCGCGAGCAGTTTCTGTCGCTGCTATTTGCGTCGTGTCACAAAGCACAGGCGACGCTCATTTTCGTCAGTCACGACCACACGTTGATGCCGTTGTTTTCGCGCACCGTGGAGTTAACCGAGTTGAATCGTGCGGCCGAGCCGCGTGCGCGTGCGTCGTGAGTAGTATGCGCCAATGCTGATTCCGCGTTTGGCGTTGCATTCGCTGCGCAGCAGAGTGTTGACGACCTCGCTGACGGTGGCGTCGATCGCGCTGAGCGTGACATTGCTCGTTGGCATTGAGCATGTGCGCGCAGGTGTCCGCGAAAGCTTTGCTGGCACGATCAAAGGCACGGATCTCATTGTTGGCGCGCGGGGAGGATCATTGCAGGTGCTGCTAAGCACCGTGTTTGGCATTGGCTCGCCAAACGGCGGCGTGAAGATGTCGACGTTCAACCGTTGGAAAGCGCATCCCGCTGTCAAATGGGCGGTGCCGTACTCACTCGGCGATAGTCATCGTGGATTTCGCGTGGTGGGGACGACGCCGGACTTCTTTGAGCGCTATCGTTACCGCGCCGACGGCAGAGTGACATTTGCGACCGGGAAGGTGTTCACGACGGACATCGACGTGGTGGTTGGCAGCGAAGTCGCGGAACGATTGCGCTATTCGATTGGCACGCCGGTGCTCGTGACGCATGGACTGCGCGACATCGGCACGTCGACGCACGAGTCGCACGGATTTCGCGTGGTGGGTGTGCTCAATCGCACGTTCACGCCGATCGACCGCTCCGTCTTCATCACGCTCGACGGTGTGGAGGCCATGCACGAGGGTTTTGAGAAGCCGGCCGCAACGCCACCAGTCGCGACACCCCCACCGAAACCGATCGCGCCCAAGCGACGACCGTCGAAGCCACTGCCTCAGGGAACGCCGATGGTGATGCCGGGCGCGACACCACCGCCGGGTACGCCACTTGTCATGCCTGGTGCGTCACCACCGCCGGGTACGCCACTTGTCATGCCTGGTGCGTCGCCGCCAATCGGGACGCCGCTCGTTATGCCCGGCGCAACGGCCCCTGAATCAGCGGCTGCACCGGTGCTGGTAAAACGGATGACACCAATTGCGCCAGCGGACACACCGGCGGCGGCGCTGCCACCAGAGCCGGTCGTGACCGACCCGCACGGTGACGATCAGATCACATCGTTTTTCGTCGGCACCAAAAATCGATTCGAGGCGCTCATGCTCCAGCGCGAGATGAACACCGATCTCGTGGAGCCGCTGACGGCGGTGATCCCGGGTGTCGCGCTGGGCGAGTTGTGGCAGAACATCGGCAGTGCTGAGGTTGGTCTGCGGGTGGTCGCCATGTTTGCCGTGCTCATTGGCTTGAGCGGCATGCTGGTGTCGCTCTATTCGTCGCTCGAAGCCCGCCGCCGCGAGATGGCGATTTTTCGTGCCGTTGGTGCGGGTCCGCGCACGATCGTCTCGCTGCTCGTGCTGGAGTCGGGCCTGCTCTCGTTGCTCGGCTGTGTGATCGGCGTCGCGTTCGTCTACCTCGGACTGGTGCTGGGGCAGGGCCCGATCGAGCAACGCTTCGGCTTGCATCTTGCCATAACGCCATTGGGCGCCGTGGAGTGGGGCTACCTGGGAATAGTCCTTGCGGCCGGCGTCGTCATCGGTTTCGTCCCAGCGCTCAAAGCGTATCGCACGTCACTGGTGGACGGACTGAGTCCGCGGGCGTAAATCGCAGGGAGCGCTGGCGCCGTTTCCTTTCCCCCGTTTGCGTCGAATTCATGCACTTCGCCCGCCCGTCGTTCGCCATCGTGGTGACGACGCTCAGTATCCACGCCGCGACACTGACGGCGCAACCGCCGAGTACCGCGCCCAAGGCACCACTGGCGACGCCGATTCCGGCCGAGTCGCTGCCGGCGTACGTACGGCAATCGGCACCAACGGATAGCGTCGTCCGCAAGATCTGGGACGAAGGCATGCTGCGTTCACAAGCTGCAGCCCTGTCGCAGGTGTTGCTGGATTCGATTGGACCGCGCTTGACCGCATCGCCATCAATGACACGAGCGCAGAATTGGCTCGTGTCGACGTACACCAAGTGGGGTGTGCCGGCGCGCAAGGAACGGTACGGTACGTGGCTGTCATGGCGTCGCGGAGCGGCATTCGCGACACTCGCTGCACCGCGCGTCAAGCCACTCGAAGCAACCATGCTGTCGTGGAGCGGCAATACGGACGGCAAATGGGTTGAGGGCAACGTCGTGTTGCTACGACCGTTTAACACCCCCGAAGAATTCACATCATGGCTGCGCATGGCGCGTAACCGCGTCGTACTGGCCAGCGCGCCGCGTGTGACGTGTCGAATGCCCACTCAGGTCGCCGAATTTGCGACGGCGGCGATGCAGACAAAACTCGATTCAGTGCAGCGGGATTTGGACGCGGCCTACCGCGGGCTGACGCAACGCATTCCGACGTTTTACGCCGACCTGAAAAAGGCGGGCGCGATCGCAGTGTTCGAATCCAACTGGTCGCAGTATCCGGGCATCGACAAGGTGTTCGGTTCACCACGCAACTCGGCGCTGCCTGTGCTCGACGTTGGTTGTGAAGACTACGGGATGCTGTTTCGCCTGGCGCAAAACAAGCAAGGGCCGCGCGTGCGCGTGCTGGCGGAGTCGGAGGCACGTGGCGAGCAGCCTGTGTTCAATGTGATCGCCGAACTCAAAGGCACGAAGAAGCCCGATGAGTTCGTGGTATTGTCCGCGCATCTCGATAGCTGGGAAGGGCATTCCGGCGCGACGGATAATGGCACGGGCACGATCACCATGCTTGAGGCGCTGCGCATTCTCAAAACCACGTATCCGAAGCCAGCGCGCACCATTCTCGTCGGTCATTGGAGTGGCGAAGAGCAGGGGCTCAACGGATCCGGATCGTTCGCCAGTGATCATGCGGAGGTGGTGCGCGGATTGCAGTTCGCGTTCAATCAGGACAACGGCACGGGCCGCATTGTGTCGATTGGTCCATCGATCTTTCCCGACAACGGTGCGCGCTTCGCGAGCTATTTGTCGCAGCTTCCGGCTGAGCTCACGCAGTGGATTCGTATTCAGCCACCGGCGATGTACAGCACCGGCTCCGATCACGTCTCGTGGCTCTGTCGCGGTGCGCCAGCGGCGAACCTGAATGCGCTGTCCTGGGACTATGGGTTGACGACATGGCATACCAATCGTGATTCGTACGACAAGGTGATGCAGGACGACTTGCGTCACAACGCAACGCTGGCAGCGATGCTCGCCTACATGGCCAGTGAAGATCCGGAACGTTCATCGCGCGCTGCGATTGCTCCACCGCCGACGGGAGCCAACGGACGACCGATCGCGATGTTCAGTTGCGGCAAACCCGCGCGCGACGCCAGCCAGTACCGCCGCTGACCGCCACCTCCGGCGCGGCCGACATGCACGCACCTTCCGACTCCTCGCACAGTCGGTCGGCGATGCTCGCGCGCACGCGAATGATTGCGTTTCACCTGCTCGCCGCCGTGATCATCACGTTGCAGCAAACGCTTGGCCATGCACAAAGCAATAACTACCGCATCTTCCGCGAAAGTTTTGTACACTTACTGCAGGGCGCCGACCTGTATGCGCGGTATCCGGCGTCGCAGTTTGATCTGTTCAAATACTCGCCGACGTTTGCGCTGTTGTTCGCACCGTTTGCCATTCTACCGTACAATGTGGGGCTGTTCTTGTGGAACATGACGAATGCGGCGTCCCTGTGTCTGGCGCTTGCGCTGCTGCTCACACCGCGCGCAACGGCATGGGTGCTGGCCATTGTGTCCCTCGAGGCAATCGGCGCCATGCAGAACAATCAGAGCAACGCCTTGTGCGCCGCATTGATGATTGGCGCGCTCGTTACGCTTGAACGCGATCGTCCGCAGTTCGGCGCCATGGCGATCGCTGGTGGTGCTGCCGTCAAGCTCTTTCCAATCGCCGCTGGCTTGCTGGGTCTTGTGTCGCCTCGACGCTGGTCTCACGTTGGCTGGTGCCTTGTGATGGGCGTCGCGGCCGCGTTATTGC
>JAYSVL010000331.1:0-16724 GCA_043718595.1 Gemmatimonadaceae bacterium | reverse complement strand
GCATGGGCGGCCAGTTTTCTCCCAATCCGGAGATGGCATTTGATCGGAAGATTGTCTATCCGGAGTATCTTGAAGCGGATACGCCAGACGAAATCGTGAAGGCCGTGCGACAGAATGCGTTGGTCGGTGCGCGGGTGATCAAGATCTGCGTTGACTGCAAACTGTGGGGGTATTCCACTGACGAAATCAAGCTGATCATCCGCGAAGCGGCGAAGGCCGGACTCAAGGTTGAAGGGCACGTGCAGTCGGTAGCAGGCGCACATCGGGCGGTGGAGGCCGGCATCTGGTCGATCGCGCACGACAGCGGCATGAACGACACGATACACAAGATCATGGCAGCGAAGCGCATCTTCCGGGCTGGCACCGAAACGCCGATCTCGCTGGTGGGGCACACCACCGACACCCGCTACAAGCAAACGGTCGCCCTGCTGCGCAACGCGTGGGAGAACAAGGTGCCGCTCACCTTCTCCACCGACGCGGATTACTATGTGCCCGGCAAGACGCGTGGCGAAGTGGCGATAGAATTTGTCGAGACGTGGAAAGCCGCGCGCATCCCGGCGGCCGATATTTTGCGGGCAATGACAACCACGGGATATGAAGTGAGTGAGACGACGACCACGCGTGGGCCGATTAAGGTCGGCATGTGGGCGGATCTCATCGCTGTCCCGGGGAATCCACTGCAGTCCATCGATGCGCTGCGCGACGTGAAGTTTGTGCTGAAGAATGGCATGATCTTCAAGAAGGACGGAGTGATGACTCCTGAAGCGTTCTTCAACGGCGGTCCTGTGAACGGCGCTAACGCGCGCTAGCATAGCCGTCGCGCGCGCGAACGCTACCGTGGTTTGTCGATGTGATACATCACGGCATGCGTCACTTTGTTCGCATCTCGCGAGCGTCCAAGCACGTAGTCAGCCCCGATCTCAAGCGGTGTCATTCGCGCCGGCATCGACACGTTCCCCAACCATCGACCCGCCGGATCGAATACGCTCCACGAGCTCGGCACGCTGGACGCACCAGATACGCACCAGCAGCCGGGCGCACCGGTCAGGTCGGGCTCTCGAACCCACAGTTCGCCGCTCGGCGTGGCGAGCATTGTTCCGTGCGCCGGCAGGTAGGCCGGATAGCTCGCACCGCGCATCTCGGCGTGCTCGGCCGCCCGTTCGGCGCCGGTCTTCTCGCTCCACATTTGCATCCAGCCGTCCACGTACGTGTCGATGTCTTCGCGCGTGAAACGTCGCGGAGTCCAGGCACGGCGGACAATGCGTTCGAGTTTCCAGTCCGCGTTGTACGAACGAATCGCATACTGGTCGCTGAATCCAACAAACAGTGAGCGCGCGGAAGACGCGTGCTGCGCCTCAGGACCAAAGTCAAGCGGCGATGGGTGCGATTCGCCGGCGACAAACACCGCCATCGGCATGGTCCCCAGCGATCGCACTACGGTACCGGCGGCATTGACGAGAAACAGTGCAGACGAGTCAATCCACTGTTGGGCGCCGGACGGCCTGCGGTCACCCTGGGGGAAATCCATGACAACGAAACGGTTTTTGTATTCTCGACGATACGAACGCCAGCGCCATCGCGCGTTGCCTGTGCTGTTGCAGAAGACACGGTCGGACAGCACATCACCGTGATCCAATACGCGAGCCACTTCATTGAACGCATCCGCGGTGGTGCTACCGCCGAACATCTTCTCTTGACGGCACCGCTGTTAGCGACCAGTGCGCGAATCCGATCGGCGAGGGCTTCATCAAAGGCCATGGATGCTCCGTCCAGAGATCATCGCTATTGGGGTCCACCATAACATTCACACCAGCGTCGGATACCGATAGATGTGGCGGGCAGAGCCCGCTTACAGCGACTGTGGCGCGCGGTTGTTAGCTCGGCATCGCGCCCTATGTCGCGGCCACAAACGCACACCCCGTCTGCTGCGCCAGCACCACGCCAAAAATCCCCGACGGTTGCAGAATCACACCCGGCACCAGCATCCCAATCGCTTTCGCACGCGCCTCCGGCTGCTTGAGCTTGTCCTGCTTCATCACTGTTGACACACACTCGACGAACGCCAGGTTGCACGCCAACACCACCACGCCGCGCGCGATCTGCTGCTCCAGCATGTACAACTCAAATCCCTTGGGCTCCTTGCCCGGCTCCAGATTCGCCAGCACGGGATTTTGTGTTGTCTTCTTGTCGTTGCCGTCACGCACCTTGTTGCGCTTGCCCACCGCGTACTCGTCCCAGAACGCCTGATTCATCGCCAAGCTGATGCCCGCGTGACGAATGACAATCACTGATGACAAATCTGCGGGCGATACCTTGAATACGTCGGTGTACTGTTTGGCCCATAAGCCCGCGCGAAACACGCCGGATCCGCCACTGATATCCGGCACGTCAAACAACGCCTTGTGCTTGCCGGTGATCTTCTTCGTCCAGCTGACATCCCACTCCGGGTCGGCCATCGCGAGATCAGGCAGCGCATTGTTGGCCTGCACGGGCGCAGCGGACAAGGCTGACGGCAAAACGCCGAGTGTTGCGGCGCTTAGTGCGGCTTGTTGAAGAAAGGCGCGACGATCAGTGGGCATTTCGCAACTCCGCTAGTGTGACTGGTTGAGGCAACGTTCGTTATGGCACGAGCGCGCGGTCGAGTGCGCGCGCGAGCCCAATGCTGTCGACAAGAAAACTTCCGGTGAGCGTCCAGGCGACGGTGCCGTCGCGATTGAGCAGATACGTGGCCGGCAATCCCACGACGCCATACAGCGCAGAGATCTTCGCCTTGGGGTCGTGCGCCACCGGGAACAGACTCTTCTGCGCCGCGACAAACTGCTTCACTTTCTCCACGCCGCCCTGATCGACACTCACGGCCACCACCCGCAAACCGCGCGATGCATACGCACCACGAATGCGTTCCAGCTCATGGAATTCTTCCTTACAACTCGTACACCACGTCGCCCACACATTGAGGAGTACGACATTGTTCGACGTGTTGCCGCCAAATGACATCGGCTCGCCGGTGAGCGTTGATGCGCTGTACGCCGGTGCCGCCGCGCCAACCGCCAAAGGTTTGACAACCGGTGTGGACCTGGCCGATCGCTCGCAGGCGCTGGCAACCACGCTGATGCACAGCAGGCCTAGTATCGCCGCGCGCACGTTCACTTGACCATGGCCTTCGCAGTTTCCGGTTTGAGACCGGTCGCGACTTTTGCCATCTTCTCACCGGCCGTGATCCGGAGTGGCACACGATTCTGCAGCGGAGGCAGCGGGCACGTGGTGAACTTCGAAAACGCACAATCAGGATTGTATGCGAAGTTCATGTCGAACGTCACAATCTTTGTCGCCGTGTCAATCGCCGCGTGGACGAAGCGAAACCCGTACGTCTCCTCGCCGCTCGTCTCATCGCTGAAGGTGAAGTACAAATCGAGCGGATTACTGCCCGCCATCGCCAGAAAATCATGCTTCACACCAGCGAGTGTCGCGGTCACCGTGCCGAGTCCAATGTGGATTTCACCGACACCGGCCGTGGTCGCAAACGCCTGCGTATCGGGTTTCGAGAACGGCGTGAATGTGCCCGCTACCCGCCACGCTGGATCGAGCGGGAAGTAGGTCAGCGGCTCAATCGTTTTTGGATCGGCCAGGTCGATGTCGAACGAGCGAATGCCCACAGAGTCCACACGACGGATGACACGGAACCCGGCACTACCCACGTCCACACGCGAGGGCTTGTTCGTGTCGGCGTCAGTGTACAACCGTCGCGCCGTTGCCGGCACGCTGTCGATGAGCGCAGCAACACCCGCTGCCGGTTCGAATCGTACTGTGTGCCCGTCACGAATGAGCGTGCCCACCAGCGGAGGCACACTCCGGCCCTTGAGCACGTATCCGCTGTTGCTGTCGGCGCCAACCGTTGTTGCGCCCTCTTGTATCCAGCGGAGTCCGGTGAATGACAGCGCCTTGCCCGGTGTGGACAGCCATGTGGTGCGCGACGTCTTCCACTTCTCCCACGCGGCTTGATGCGCGGCTGGCGTGATTGGTGGCAACGAAGCCTCGCGAGCGCACGCGGCCAGCGTCACCGCGATCGACAGCAACACAGCCGCGCGTGCACGGAGCGGCGCCGACAACACAACTCGTGAACCCTTCATGCGAACATCCTCAGAAAACGTGACATCCAACGATCGGTCAGGCGTGCTTCGCGTACTTCTCCAGATCGCGCCCCAACAGCAGCGTCGCCAACACCAGCGTCGCACTAATCAAAAACGGCGCAGGTTTGCCGACATACTGAAATACCGCACCCAGAATGAGCGGGAACGCCACGCGGCTCACACCACCAAACGTCTGCTGCACACCCATGTACAGGCCACGCTCTCCGCTACTGATGACACGACTCAGCAGCGCCGTGACACACGGAAACGTGAACGCCGTGCCCATCGGGAGCAGACCGACACTCAGCGCCAGCGTGACATAGTCGTGTGACAGCGCCAATCCCGTAAGACCCGTTGCCAGGATGCCGATCCCCCAACGGCTTAATCGAGCCTCTCCAAATCGATCGACAAACGGGCTCAGCATCACCGCGCGGCAGAACACACTCAGCACGCCGATGTACATAAAGAAATACCCGATCGTGTTCGCCGTCACACCAAAGCGATAGGCGAGGAACAACGCCAGCACCGCGTTTGTGCCCTGAAACGCGCCAATCGCAATGGCATAAATCATGATCAGCCGACTCGCCGGTTCATCGGGATGGCTGATCACACGCCACACAGCTTCTCGCGAGCTCCGTGGAGGTGCCGCCTTGCGTTCGGCCGCCGTCGACTTGCGCGCCTCGGTGAGATAGCGGTACGCGAAACCCATGTTCACCACGCAGAGCGCCGCGGCAATCAACCCCGGGGTGTGCGACCCAAGATGTTGCACCCACGAACCGATCACGGGTCCAATCGCAACACCCGCATTGGTCGCCGCGCTCAACCAGCCGAGGGACTTTGCACGATCTTCCGGCTTCGTGGCATCCGCCACGTACGCCTGAATCACACTCACCGTTCCGCCGCCCGCGCCCTGAATGATGCGCGACAGGAACATCAACCACAGCGAATCCGCATACGCGAACACCACGTACGCGATTGCACTCGACGCGAGGCCCACCATCAGTGCCGGTCGGCGACCATATCGATCACTGAAGCGTCCCCACACCGGGGCGCTCAGCAACTGCGCGACACTAAACGACGACACCAGCATACCGACCAACAATCCATCCGCACCTAGCGTCGTCGCGTAGAACGGCAGCAGAGGCAAAATCATCAACATGCCAAGCATGTCGATGAACGCGGTGATCATGAGCACAGATAGCTTGCCAACCTGACTACGGTTGCTCAACGGCGGTTCAGCTATGGCCGTCGGTGTTGCCGCGGCGGACGTCGTCGGCGACAATGACGCTGGTCGAACGGACGCCGAGCCACTCGTCGGCGTGGGATTCGCGACGTCACTCACTCCGTTTTCCCGAGGGCCGCGGGCGCCACCGACTTACCAACCACGCCCGCCAGCGCGACAATCGTCAACACATACGGAATCATCTCCACAAACTGACTCGGCACTAACTGCGCGCCCTGCAACTGGATCTGCAGCGTCTCTGCCGCCGCGAACAACACACACGCGACAGCGACGCGCACTGGCTGCCATCGTCCAAAGATCACCGCCGCCAAGGCGATAAAGCCGCGCCCGGCCGTCATGCCGTCTGTGAACTGATGCTGATCGAGCGCCAGATAGGCACCACCAAGTGCCGCGAGCGATCCGGCGATGAGCAGCCCTTTCAGCCGCAGTGCAACGACACTAATGCCAAGCGTGGCCGCTGCTTCCGGTTTTTCGCCAACAGCGCGTGCACGCAATCCAAATGGCGTCTTGTACAACAGCCATCCGAGCGCTGGTAACGCAAACAATCCGATCCACACCAGCGGATTGAGAAACGACGCGAACATGCCCGCGTTCGATGCCTCATCACCAAAGCCCGGCACGCGCGGCGAGTTGCTCGCACTGTCAAACGTGAGTCGCAGAAAGAAACGCGTCACGCCAACGGCGAGCAGATTGAGTGCGACACCGACAACGACTTGGTTCGCCTTAAAACGCAGTGTGGCGACAGCCAGAATGGACGTAATGATGAGACCAGCAACAAGTGCGCCGACCAGACCCATATACGGTGATCCACCGTAGTAACTGCCGAGCGCCGCGCCAAAGGCACCGGACAACATCATCCCTTCCAGTCCGAGTGCGATGATGCCCACGCGTTCCGACATCACGCCGCCTGCCGCGGCGAACAGATACGGAATCGCAATGCGAATGGTTTGCAGCAGAAACGCGAGCACGATCATTCGCTGGCTCCTTTGCTGCGCAACACCGCTCCCGCGGCCGCACGAATCTGTTTTTGCACTTCGGGCACAGCGGTCGCCACCGCGAGGATGACCACCGCCTGCAGAATATCCACCAACTGTTTCGGCACGATCGCATTGACTGCAAGGCCGCCCTGCGACAACGTCGCAAACAGCAATGCCGCCAACAGAATGCCGAGCGGGTGGTTCCGTCCAACCAACGCTACCGCAATACCGAGAAATCCAGCACCGCCAGCAAAACCTTCTTCGTAGTACCCTTTGTAGCCGAGCACAAAGTTCATCCCGCCAAGGCCGGCCAGCGCGCCCGACAACGCCATGGTGACGAGAATGACGCGTGACACGCGCACCCCACCATACTGAGCGGCATCGGGTTGCAGTCCAACAGCGCGCAGTTCGTACCCGCTGCGTGTGCGAAACAAATACCAATAGCTGGCGAACGCGGCGGCGATGGCGAAAACGATCGTGAAGTTGGCCGCAGATCCGTGGAATGCTGCCACAGCGTTGGACAAACGTGGCACACCACCAGCAACGATGGCGGGCGTGTGCAGCGTCTCGGTCACGTGAATTTTCGCCGACACAATCCAGTTGAGGAACGCCAGCACAACAAAGTTGAGCATGATGGTGACAATCACTTCGCTCGCACCAAACTTGGCACGCAACGCGCCCGGCACGGCGCCAACGGCGGCACCAGCAAGCATTGCCGCGAGTAAACACACAATCGTTGCGATCACACCAGGTATGCCAGCAGGTAGCAACATGCCAACAATCGCCGCAGCAAACCCACCCATCGCCAACTGTGACTCGGCGCCAACGTTGAACAGTCCGGCTCGACCCGCAAGTGCAAAAGCGAGCCCGGTGCAGGTGAGTGTGGTGGTTTTGTACAACACCTGCCCAAAGCCGTACGCGTTCCCCCACGTGCCTTCCACCAGCAACTTGAACACGGTTGCCGGCGCTTCACCAAATGTCAGAATAAGGAGATCACCAACAACGGCCGCGAACGCGAGCGCGACGATGGGCGGCAACACAGCTTCAATGAACGCCGGGCGGCGATTCTTGCGCGGCGCCCCAGTGAGAACGATCGGCACGTTCGTTGTGCCCGTGCGACCGTTCACGTATCCGCTCCGGGTCGGCTCACGTATTCGCACCGCATCGGTTCACGTTGCGCTCCGGTCGGTTCACGTATCTGTTCCGGAGCAGTTCACGTTGACACTCCAGCCGTGCTCGCGCGCCTGGCTCGACGACGTTCATGCCGCCGCTCCAGTCATATATGGTCCCAGCAACTCGGCGTCACACTCACCGGCCGGCATCACGGTGACGAATCGTCCACCGTACATCACCGCGATGCGATCAGACAGGGCGAGCACCTCGGGCAAGTCCGCGCTGACGAGCAGCACACCTTTGCCAGCGTCGCGCGCGGCGCGCAGTTGCGCGTGAATAAACTCGATGGCCCCAACATCCACGCCGCGTGTTGGCTGTGCCGCGAGCAGCACCGTGAATTCACGCCCCATCTCGCGCGCGATGACAATCTTCTGCTGATTGCCACCGGACAGTGTACGTGCAGGTATCGTTGCATCTGGCGGACGAATATCGAACCGGCTGATCTGCATGCCTGCATTGCGCGCGATCTGTTCACGATCCAATCCACTACGGCCGCTGAACTTGTGCTGACGACCCAGAATGAGGTTGTCGGCGATCGAGAAATCGAGCACCAGTCCTCGGCGGTGCCGATCTTCCGGGATATGCGACAGCCCCGCATCGGCGCGGTCACGCACGTCCATCGCGTTGAGTGACGTCGCACCAAGGCTGACCGTTCCGCCGAGTATATCACGCAGCCCGGCAATCGCTTCGAGCAATTCGGTCTGCCCGTTGCCCTCCACGCCGGCAATGCCGAGTATCTCACCTGGAGCAACAGTAAAGGACAGGTTGTTGATCGCCATCGTGCCACGATCACCGCGCACACTTACGCCCGCGACGCGGAGCGCGCTGTGCGTCGGCTCAACGTCGCTCTGCGTACCCACCGAACGTTGTGGCGACATGCCTGGCGTTGCGTCAAGCGCGAGCGCAACGTCGCGACCAACCATCGCTTTGGCGATTTCGCGTGGCGTGGTGTCCGCCGTCGAGAGTCTTGCCACGGTGCGACCGGCACGCATCACGGTAATCGTGTCGGACACGTCGATCACTTCGTCCAGCTTGTGCGTGATGAGAATGACCGTGCCGCCGTTCTCACGCAGCACGCGCAACACGCGCCAGAGTTCCTGTACTTCGGGCGGCGAAAGGACCGCCGTTGGTTCGTCCAGAATAAGAATCTTGGCGCCGCGATGCAGCGCCTTCAAAATCTCCACGCGCTGCGCCTCGCCGACACTGAGGTCCGCCACGAGTGCGCCAGGATCCACCGTCAGTCCGCTGCGTATACTGAGCGATTCCACTTCCGACACGGCGCGCAACATGTCGATCGTCAATCCGCTTGATGGTTCCATTCCCAGCACCACGTTTTCGGCGACCGTGAGCGTTGGCACGAGCATGAAGTGTTGGTGCACCATGCCAACACCAGCGGCGATCGCGTCGGTCGTTTTCCATCCCGTCACGTCGCGCCCGTTCACTTCGACGCTGCCACCGTTCGGCGCATACAGTCCACTCAGCACACGCATCAGCGTACTCTTGCCGGCCCCGTTCTCGCCAACGAGTGCGTGGATCTCACCGCGCGCGACATCAAGCGATGCATCACGATTGGCGACAACGGCACCAAACGTTTTTGCGACATCTCGCATACGCACGGCCCAGCCACCAGGCGGCGGGTCTTGCATGGTGGCTACCGCGACAGCACCACGCGGCGGTACACGATCACCAAACGGTGACGTTTCGTCGGACGGATGTTTGGTGCTCACGCTACGCTCGTCGCCCGCTCATCGGGTACTCGGCACCTTGATACGCCCGGCGATAATGTCTGCCGTGAGCGAATCAAGTTTCGCGCGCACGTGAGGCGGAATCAGCGCCTTGTTGTTGGCATCGTACACATAACCAACGCCATTCTCCGCGAGGCCGAACTGCTGCACACCACCAACGAATCGTTTTTCCTTCACCGCCTTGACCGCCTGAAACACGGACTCGTCGATACCCTTCACCATTGAGGTGAGGACAAAACCGGGCGCTTCGGCGTACTGGTCCGCATCCACACCAATACCAAGTTTGCCCATACCACGAGCGGCTTCGAATACACCAAGTCCGGTGCTGCCCGCCGCGTGGAAGATGACGTTGACGCCCTGATTGTATTGACTGAGCGCGAGTTCTTTGCCGCGCCCGGGATTCCGAAACGCTTCCGGTGTGACGCCCGCATACTGCGCGATCACTTCACAATCCGGACAGACGTATTTTGCACCGGCCCGGTATCCAGCTTCGAACTTGTGAATGAGCGCGATATCCATACCGCCAACGAAACCGACCTTCTTGCTGTTGCCAACAAGCGCGGCTAGCGCGCCGACAAGAAAGGAGCCTTCTTCTTCGCGGAACTTAAGTGCGACTAGGTTCGGCGGCAGCGGCATGGGGTTGCCCGCAGCGTCCGTTGGCACGGCGTAGTCGACATCAGCAAAGCGGACGTTCGGATACTCCTTGGCCAGCGTTGTGATGTCATCGGTGAAGATGAACCCCACACCAATCACCAGATCGAGTCCTTCCGCCGCCAGCAATCGCAACCCTGCTTCACGATCGGAACCTTCACCAGGCTCAACGAAGCGCACGCGAGCGCCGAGATCACGAGCCGCGCGATCGCCGCCGAGGAAGGCGCCATCATTAAAGGACTTGTCGCCGCGACCGCCGACGTCGAAGACAATGCCGACATCGAGCCCTTCACTGGTATCCGCGACCGTCGCTCCGGACGGCCGGACCGCGAGCAGCGCGACGTGCGCCAACAGCAGCGCACCAATCAAAAATAGAGTCCGACGCATGACCGGGAAGGTTCGCCGCCAGCGCGGGCCGTGGGAAGGGTTGATTCACGCCCGAACGGGCACCGAATCACCTGTGCACGTCGCGGGCGCGCGCAGATGTTGGCATCGTTCCTAACTACCGCACCGCAGGCGCCGTTTTCCACAGTCCGAAGAGCATGTCGGACGCGTACATCGCGGTCGGCGTCCAGTACACGCCCCACACATAGGTGCCGCCGTTGCCACCAAGAAACTTTGCCTTCTCGCGACCCATCAATCCGAGATTGCATCGACCGTCGCTGAATTTCTGTGCAGCGGTGCACGTGCGCAGATCGCCACGCACGTCGATCACGCGTACGCCACCGTTGTAGTAGGCCGCGTACAGCAGGCCGTTGGTCTCGTCGACCGAAAAGTTGTGCGTACCGGCGCCCGGCAGATTGTAAGCCGCTACTTCGACCGGCTCGCTGAGCTTCGAGATGTCGACCACGTGCACATCGCCGATCGACGCACTGCCAATGACGCCCGGTCCTTCCTCACCAACAAACAAATACTTCTTCTCGCCATTGGACTGATCCTGATACCACCAGATGTTGTGCACCTTGCCGCCCGTCGTGGAAACGCGCGAAATGCTGCGCGGTGCAGACGGCGAACCACCTTGCGCGCCAATGTCCCAGATTTGTACGCCGTTGTTCCACTCGCCGGTAAACAGCAGTCCATCGCGCACGAACACATCGTGCACAAACGGATTCCCCAGCACGGTACTGTACACCGTGGTCGGCTCGGCAGGCTTCGTCAGGTCGAGAATGACCAAGCGCGCGGGCACATTGTTGACGGGATCGACGCTGCAGAAGACGTACAGCACGCCGTTGACGCGCGCGACTTCCGCTGTGTGTACACCGTACTGCAACTCACCGCCGGTGGTGCGCACGAGCAACCGCGGCGGGCGCGGTGTGTCGAGCGCGTAGATCGCAAGTCCACCATTGGGGTTCGACTCGATCGCGACGACGAGCAGTTTACCATCATCGGACACTTGCACGTCGCCTGTGGTACCAGCGCTGGCAACGATGACCGAATCGACAAGCGTTGGTGCGTTGCCCGATACGTCCCAGATCTTGACGCTGTTGCCTCGCGCACCCCCACGCGTACCCCACGTGCTGGTGTACGCCGTGGTCCCACGCACCCACACTTCAGCGGTGTATCGCTCATTCACCGCGCCGAGTCCGAGCGTGGCGAGCGTTGGCGATATGGTCGGCGCGGGCGGGGTGATGACGGTCGTGGTGGTGTCGACCGGTTTGACCGCAGTTGGCGCCGGAGCGTCTGAACCACCGCACGCGGCAAGACTTACGAGTCCCGCAACCGCTCCGAGACGCAGGAGGGCGAGACGTGCAGCGGTTCGCGGAGTCCCCGCACAAAAGGGATTGACAGCGGTGATGCACGCGAGTCCGTCGCGAACGACTGATTCCGGCATAATTTTGACGCGGAGGTTGAGCGGAGGTTCGCAGGGTCGCGCAGAGGAAAGCAAAAACGGTTGTTCGAACTTGATTGAATTTAGCGAACTCCAATTCAAAAAGAGCGAGATCAACTTTCCATTTGTTGTAGTTGTAGTTTTCCCACGTTCCTCTGCTCCTCCGCGCTCCTTTGCGTCAAATTGCAGTTTGCCATGACTCGCTACCTACCGCCGGAGTGAAGACGGACACACGCACCGCCAACGTCAGTCAATCCAAGCCGTCAAGTGATCCGCTGCTGAATTTATTCGAGGCGGACACGACGCTTGAATCCGCCGAGCCGATTCTCGCGTTGGTTGCGCGCTATCTCTCCGCGACCCGTGATACCTCAGGACCCGTGTCCACCAAACGCACCGCACGCGACGTGGCCGACGCGCTGGCGGGGCCGATGCCGCGACACGGGCGTTCGCTCGCCAGCGTCGCTGAACGGTTGCAGACGCTGCTGCTCGACGACGTCAACCGTCTCATGCACCCGATGGCAATGGGGCATCAGGTGTCGGCGCCGCTACCAGCGACGATCTGGACCGAGGCACTGATCGCCGCTGTCAACAACTCGCAGGCTGTGCGCGAAATGTCGCCGACATTTACGCCGCTTGAGCGACAAGTGATTCGATGGTGTACCGATCTCATTGGCTGGGACGCGCGCGCTGGTGGCACGATGACCAGTGGCGGCACCGAAGCCACGTTCAGTGCTTTGCTGGCTGCACGGAGCGCGGTGATCCCCGATGTGTGGACCAACGGCGTCGGCACAAACCCTCCAGTCCTCGTTTGTGGCGAGCATACACACTACGCCGTGACACGCGCGGCCGGCGAGATGGGACTTGGTATGTCACGCGTCGTCGTCATTCCGTCGCTCCACCACGCGATGGACACTGACGTGTTGCGTGCGCGTTTGAGCGCGCTGCGCGATGCTGGCACGCGCGTGATGGCAGTGGTCGCGACGGCTGGATGCACAGCGACAGGAAGTTTCGACGACCTGCATCGCATTGCGGACATTTGCGATGCTGTCTCGAACGAACCGTTGATTGACGCGAGCAATGATTCCGTTACGACGCCTGAACCGCAGGGACTCTGGCTGCACGTCGATGCGGCGCACGGCGGTGCGGCGATGCTGTCGGCGGTACATCGACATCGCGTGAGTGGTTTGTCGCGCGCGCGTTCAGTCGCGTGGGACCCACACAAAATGTTGTTGCTGCCATTGGCTGCAGGCCTCGTGCTCATGCGTGATGAACGAGACCTCGGCGCAGCGTACGCGCAGTCGGCGCCATACCTGTTCACCGGCACCAACGACGCGCGATCGTGGGACACGGGGCAACGTTCATTTCAGTGTTCGCGCCGGTCGGATATCGTCAAACTGTGGGTCGCGTTTGAACGCTATGGAGCCGATCACCTGGCCGCGTTCTACGACCGGCTGTGCGGTGCCGCGCAAACGCTGTATGACGTGCTCGCCGCGCGTTCTGACTTTGTGCCACTGCATGAACCGCAAGCGAACATTCTCTGTTTCGCGTGGACGCCTGCTGGCGTTGCCGACGACGAGCGTGATGCGTTAACCGATGCCCTCCGCGAACGCTACAACAGGAGCGGCCATGGTTGGCTGACGGTGACCACGTTGGACGGACGACGCGTGCTCCGCGTGACCGTCATGAATGTCCGTACGACTCCTGCGCACGTACGTCGTTTGGTGGACGGATTAGCAGCCGAAGGCGTGTCGCTGCTCGCCGAGCGTGTTGCTCGGGGATAACAACAGATGAACTGCAATTTTCGTGGGATAGAAACTGATAGGAACTGATGAAAAAGGATACCACAAAAAACAACAAGAACAACAAAAACAACAAAAGCAACAAAAACTTTTTGTTGTTTGTTGTATCCCTGTAAAATCAGTTCCTATCCGTTCCTATCCCACGAAAATTGCAGTTCATCCGTTCCTATCCCCCGACCACCGAGCCGGGGATGGGCCCATGCCCATCCGCCCGATCCAACCACAGATTGCGCGATGGCGCCCCAGAGCGCAGCATCTAGGAGCGTTTCGGGCTCACCAATCCCCACCACGACGCACCCGCGCACCAATCCCCGGAGACACGATGTCTGTCGACCTAATTGCACCGTCCGCTGAACAATTCACCGCCTTTTCGTCAGGCAACGAAACCGTGCTGACGACCGTCTTCCGCGAGCGGTACGACGCGCTCATCGCCATGGCGAAGGAGGCGCTGGGCACAGACCTCGAGCACTTCAGCGGGCGGGTCGCGCAACAAGCCATGCTCTCGGCGTGGACCAGCCGGGCGAGCATCCAAAACCCGACCGGACTGATGTCGTTCATCGCCAATGCCGTGCGAACGGAGGCAGCGCATCAAACACGGAAGCACGCGGCTCTGCATCATGGCGGCAGCGGCTCGGCGCCGCGGCACATTGTCGTTCCTTCAGCAGATCAGGCGGTCACCGAAATGATGGCCACACTGCACGCGCCAACGGTTGACAGTGCCAAGTCCCGCGCCGAGGTGGAGGCCACCAGGCG
Organism: Gemmatimonadaceae bacterium; assembly: GCA_043718595.1. Lineage (GTDB taxonomy): Bacteria > Gemmatimonadota > Gemmatimonadetes > Gemmatimonadales > Gemmatimonadaceae > Gemmatimonas. The sequence continues at coordinate 2,425 of JAYSVL010000331.1, read as the reverse complement.
GGCGAACACGGCCAGTCACGCAAAACAGATTGGGAAAAGCGGTGGCATGCTCAAGCCCGCGCTGCTTGTCGGCGGCCTGGGAGGCGCACTCTGGGCATCGATCTACTTTGCGAACAGGGCCGGCGCGAACAAAGCGCTCGACAAAGTGATGGCAGCAGAGGACACGCGAAAAATTACTGCGCGGCCTGGTCAGCGTGGCAACGTCACGCTGACGGATTCGACCAAGGTGAAGGTCGGTTCAGACTCGCGCGTCCAAGTGCCGCTGGCCTATGGCCGGACCATGCGTACCGTCGACGTGGCCGGCTCAGCGGAGTTCACCGTCGCACTCGACAGCCTGCCGTTCCGCGTGCGCGCCGGGCAAGCGATCGTCGAAGCGACGGGCACGAAGTTGAGCGTGCGCGCGTATCCTGAGGATAGTACGGCGGCGGTGTCGGTCGACGAAGGCACGGTCACCGTGACGCTTCGCGAGGGAAAGGGTGAACGAAAACTTGGCGCCGGGCAGGCTGTGTTTGTGGCGAAGGACGGTGTGATGTCTGATCTCACCGGCTCTGCAAAGGACGCGGCGTTCAGCTGGACACGTGATAGTCTGGTGTTTGAGAACGCACCGGTCAGCACTGTGATCCTGGAACTCAAGCGGTGGTTCGACTCGAAGCCAACGCTCGGCGATCCCGCGCTCGGCGCGCGACCCGTCACCATGCGGGTGAGCCTCACGTCGGCCGGTGACGCGATCAAGGCATTGGAGTCGGCCGCGCACTTGTTGGTTGGCTTCGACAAGAAGGCTGGCATGGTGTTCGGCGACGCGCCACCAGCGCCGCCAGCGCCCGTCAAGAAAAAGAAATAGCGGCCGAGCGAGACTACAACGCTTTCCTGATGGCGGCATCCACGTTCTGGGTGCCGCCAGCGCCGGTGTACACCACCTTGCCTGTTTTGTCGAGCACGACGACATAACTCGTGGCCGGTGCGTCATACGCACTCGACACGTCGCCTTTGCGATCATACAGCATGATGCCAGGCATCGGCGTCGCCTTCTGCCATGCTTTCACACGCTCAATGGACTGATTGATGGACACGGCAACGGTGATGAATTGCACCTTGCCGGTATACTTCGTTGCCGCCGCACGCATTGCTGGCTCCAGCTGTTTGCAGTTGCCGCACCACGTGGCCCAGAACTCCAGCACCACGGGTTCCTTGCCAAGATACTGCGCAAGGTCAACAATCTTGCCGTCCAACGTTTCGAGTGGTCCGCCGGGGCCTTTCTCACCAAGCGCGATGCCAACGTCTTGCGCGGCGATGGTGCCGTGCGGCATGAGTGGGCCTGCCAATGTTGTCGTCACGGCGGCAAACAATACCAGACAGAGACGGAACGACGCGTTGGCGGTGCGAATGAATGGCAGGACAAAGTGCATGACGTGATCCGAAAGCGATCGGTCTATCAGAAGTAGACCTGACCCATCTTGACGAGATAGTACTCCGCCATGCCGATCATGACGAAGGCAAACGTGCGTTTCACCCACACCATCCACATGCCCGCGCGCGGCAGTCGCGCCACAGCCCCTGCAGACAGTCCGACAATCACCAGCAACGTGCACATACCCAGCGAAAACGTAAACAGATAGAGAAAGCCCAGTCCCGCGCTGCCGGTCGTGCTGACCCACGTCAACACCGCGGCCATCACTGGCGCCGAACATGGTGCCGCCACCAGCCCTGACGCCGCACCCATAATGAAGGCGCCAACAAATCGTCCACCGGTGCCCGCGTTGGACGCACGTTGCAAAATGGACGACGGGACACGCACCGGGAGCACGTCGAGCATCGACAACGCGGCGAGCATCAACAAGTTTGCCATCCCGAAGAACGCCCATGGGTTGGCGCTCACGGTGCCGAACATGGTACCCGTGAGACCGGCCAGAAGTCCCAGGCCAGCGTAGACGGACGCGAGGCCGAGTACGTAAGTGAGCGAGAGCAGCAACGGTCGCCAGCGTGAGGCGATCGCCGTGCCCGCCTGCTCCGCTGCCGACTGCCCGCCAACGATCGCTGCCGTGATCGGGATCATTGGGTAGACGCAGGGCGTCAGCGACGTGAGCACACCGGCGCCAAAGAGGAGTGGCAGCGCGGCGGCCGGGTTACCGGACAGTTGAGACGCAACATCGGCTATCTGCATACTACAAAGGTATAGCCGCGAAATCGGCAACAGCGAACTGCTGGCCGCGAATTGCGCGAAAACCAACGCGAATCGTGCGGTGTCAGGGCGGGATCACAACGAGCGATCGAATTCCGATTTTTTGAACAACAAAACAGCGGGCCGCGAATTACGCGAAAACTACGCGAATTTGAACGGTGTGACCGAGGTATCGCAGCGACCCCGAGAGATCGCGTGTTGTTGATCAAAAAAGGCCAAAACTTCGCCTGATGGCGCCTCCAGCCA
>JAYSVL010000034.1:0-8378 GCA_043718595.1 Gemmatimonadaceae bacterium | reverse complement strand
CCCCGTGACCGCTTTGTCGTAGATGGTCGACTGGTCGAGTGAGTCGACATACGTATTGGCCACTGCCGACATCACCTGGTCGAACAAATGCGCCCCGGCCAGCGGTTGTTTGACGGTGCGCGATGCCGTGTCTTGCGGGGATAATTTGCGCCCGGCCAACCACCCACCGACAGACAACAGGCCGACAAACAGTACAGCGGCGATGATCGCGCGCGATCGCCGCCTGGTCGACCGTGGCGCCTCAGGCAGCACCTCAGCCATGCGAGACACTCAGTGGTGTAGCGAAGCGCGCCGGAAAGTGCAGCGCAAGCTGTGCGAGGCAGTGGTGCGTCACATCGTCCGGCGCGCCGGCTGCGTCAACGGTGACCACGGGCCCAACTTCCGGATGTTGCGCTTGCCATGTCGCATCGGCCGCCTCCGAGAATGCACGGTGCACGCGTTCGTGAAAATCGTGTGCTTCACTTTCCATCCGATCCGCCGTGCCTCGCTGCTGCATGCGGTTGAGCGAGTCCGTCAAGGACATCGTGAGCAGCAACGTGAGGTCGGGACAACGGCCACCGGTGGCAAAATGATTGACGTGGCGCAATGCGCTAACGGGGAGACCGCGCCCTGCCCCCTGATACACGTATGTGGACAGAAGGAACCGATCCACCAACACAATATCGCCGCGATGCAATGCTGGCTCCACCACCTGCCGCACCAGTTCAGCGCGTGATGCCGCGAACAACAGGGCCTCGGTTTCGTAGGCGAGTGTGGAGCGGGGATCGAGTACCAGGTCGCGCAGGATGTCTCCCGCGGCGGTACCTCCTGGTTCGCGCAGACGCACGACGCGATGCCCGTGCGCTTCGAGTTGATCGGCCACGCGTCGCCATTGCGTGGTTTTGCCAACGCCTTCACCACCCTCGAGGACGAGCAGCAGCCCCGTCGTCATGATGATCGATCCGCGCCAGGCGTGTCGCGCTTCAGCCGAGGATAATCTTGCTCGTGGCGCCGGCGCGAATGCCGTCGGCAATCCACGTGTTCACGCGCAACATGAGCTTGTCGAAATTGTCCTGCGCCGAGATCGCACTCTGGTACGCGGGATTCGTCTGCACTTGCTGCAAGTAGGCGTCGAGCTGCTGCTCCATTTCAGGCGTCGGCTCCTGTCCCTTGTCGATCAGCGCCTGCGCATCCTTGCGGATCTGTTCCATCTGCCGCAGGATCGCCGTGGCGGCATGGTCCGCATTCAATCCTTCGCTTGAGCGCTTGACGGCCTTGTATTCGCTGCTCTGGCCAATCGTACGACCAAGATCTTTTGCCTTTTCTTCAAGCATCTACTGGGCCTCTGTTGCGTGTGCGGTGAAATGGAGCGGCATCGTGTCAGGCGACGGTGACGGCATGTCGGGCAACCAGGACACGGTCGCGGTTACTGAGATCTTTGATGATGCGAATGTCTACGTATCCAAAATGTCGCGCGCGATCGGCGGTGGCGCCGGCGCGACGACTGTCTACTTCAAGTACGATCCAGCCGTCTGGTTCGAGGTGGTGCCTGGCGCCTGCGAGCAAGACTTCATAACACGCCATCCCGTTGTCTTCCGCAAAGAGTGCCATCGGCGGCTCCCAATCCCGGACGCTCGCCGGAAGCACCGCCGCTTCGTCAAATGCAATGTAGGGAGGATTCGACACAATCACACGGGCGCGCTGGTTGGGGAACGGCGCAAAATCGGCTCCAGAGGCGAAGAACACCGGGGCACTTGCGGGTGGCAGCGCACTCCGGTTAGCGCTCGCGACGCACAAAGCGTCTGACGACAGGTCGGTGCCCCATACCGAGTCGAAACGACCCTCCGCGGCAAGCGCGAGCGCAATCGCGCCGGAGCCAGTGCCGACATCGACGGCGATGCCGCCAGGTCGACTGGCAGAGACGGCGAGTGCAGCGTCGACAACAACCTCCGTTTCTGGGCGCGGAATGAGCACCCGGTGGTCGACCCGCAGCACGAGGTGACGAAACGCTGCCCAACCGGTGGCGTACGCCAGTGGCTCACCTCGCTTGCGACGCTCGGCGGCGACAGCAATTGCCGATTCGTCCGCTGGCGACACCGCAGTGTGCAAGCGTCGCGACAGCTCACCCGGCGAGACATTCAGTACGGCCGCCGCGAGCAGTTGCGCTTCGCGACGAGCGTTGGTGCGCGATTCGATGTCGAGCGAGCGCGCGTTGGCAAACCCCTGCGCGATCGTCTCGAGCAGGGCGCGCAGATCAGGCACTCAACTTCTCTTCCGCGTTAGCGAGCGCGATGGCATCAAGGAAGGGCGTGAGCTCGCCACCAAGTACGCTATCGATATCAAAGATGGTCACGCCAACGCGATGATCGGTGACACGCCCTTGCGGAAAATTGTAGGTGCGAATCTTCGCCGATCGATCACCGGTCGACACTTGCGATTTGCGCATGCGTGACCGTTCTGCCTCCTGTTCAGACAAGCGCAAGTCGAGCAGTCGCGCACGCAACACTTCCATGCCCTTGGCCTTGTTCTGCAGCTGCGATTTTTGATCTTGCTGCGAGACCACAAGACCACTCGGAATGTGGGTGATGCGTACCGCCGAGTCGGTGGTGTTGACGCTCTGCCCACCGGGCCCGGACGAACGAAAGACGTCGATGCGCAAATCCTTGTCCTCGATGCGCACGTCAACCTCCTCGGCCTCAGGCAGCACGGCGACTGTCGCCGCCGAGGTGTGAATACGCCCCTGATTTTCCGTGGCTGGGACGCGCTGCACCCGGTGCACGCCGGACTCCCAGCGCAGCACACCGAACGCACCGTCGCCTAGCACCTTAAAGACCGACTCTTTGATGCCGCCGAGCGTGCCATCGGAGTGGGAGATCTGCTCAATGCGCCAGCCGCGCCGTTCGATGAATCGTGTATACATGCGCAGCAGGTCGGCAGCGAAAAGCGCCGCTTCGTCACCGCCCGTACCCGCGCGAATCTCAAAAATGGCCGGACGGTCGTCGAGCGGGTCACGCGGAATGAGCAGCGGCAGGAGCTCCTTTTCGAGCGTGGCGCACTCTGTCTGCAAGCGGTCGACTTCCGCCTTGGCTTCGACGGCAAACTCGGCGTCGTCGCCTTGCGCCATATCGCGCGCGTCCGCCAACTCGATCTCCGCCTTGGCAAGCCGATTGGCCTTGATGACGACGTCGCTCAGGCGATGGTGTTCGCGACCGAGCGAGGCCAGTCGTGGCGAATCCTTGACCGTTTCCGGATCGGCAAGCAATTGCTCCACTTCGTTGGCGCGACGCAATGCATCGTCAATCCGGTCCCGAAGGTGGGTGAACACGGGGGACATCAGGTCTGTATCTAGAGAAGAACTGTGATCCCGGTCACGGATGGCGTACTGAACCGCAGTATACCATCCCATCGGGTCGGGACTAGTCGGCGATGATGAGCTGAGCCTCGGGATGTGGCGTCCGGACAAGTTAACCGGTCTCGGCACATCGAGCAGGTGGCAGCGCGCGCCATGGCTTGCCAGTCGGTCAGCGACCCATAGCTTCACTAAGCCCTCTCAAGAGGCATCAACCGATGGTGACTTTCGGAATCACGCCCCTGCGCTACTCGCCGCCGACCTTATCCGTCTCGCTCGAACGGATCACCGACTTTCTCTCAACGGTGCCGCTGTTTCGCGAGCTCGACCGCGGCGCAGTGCGGGACTTCGCCGAGCTGACGCGCGAGCAGAAGTTTGGCAAGGGTGCGGTGATTGTCAGCGAAGGAGATCCCGGTGATGCACTCTTCGTGGTGCGATCCGGCGAAGTGAAAGTGGTCCTGATCGGCGAGGATGGTCGCGAAGTCATCCTCAACGTACTCAGTGTTGGCGACCATTTCGGCGAGTTGTCGCTGATCGACGGTCGGCCGCGATCGGCACACGTGGTTGCGATACAGGCCTCGGGCATGCTCGTGCTGCGGCGCGCAGATTTTCGACGACAGGTGGAGCAGTCACCGGCGGTGGCGTGGGGGCTGATGATTGAACTATCGCGACGCCTCCGTCAGGCGGACGGCACCATTGGCAGTCTGGTGTTGCTGGATGTGCCTGGTCGCGTGGCGAAAGTGCTGCTCGAAAATTCAACGCCCGGACAGCCCGCAGTGCTCGTACGCCACATCACCCATCAAACGATGTCGCAAATGATTGGCGCGAGTCGCGAAACGGTGTCGCGGGCGATGTCAGAGTTTCAGGAGAAGGGCATCATCTCGGTGTTGCGTCGTCAGGTGACGATTATCGATCGGTCCGCGCTCGAGTCTCGCTCCCGCCCACGACTTTGAGCTCGCGCGTGTCCCCGGTGCGTTTCAATGTGTGTTTCTGGGGGACACGCGGTACCTGCCCAAGCCCAGGCCCACGCACGGCACGGTTTGGTGGAAATTCGCCGTGTGTTGAGGTACGCACTCGCGATGGGCACGTCATCGTACTCGATGCCGGCAGCGGTATCCGCGCCCTTGGCGGGCAGCTGGAACTCGAGGACGATGTGCGACCAGTGCATGTGTTTCTCTCCCATCTGCACGGCGACCACGTGCTTGGTCTGCCGCATTTTGCGCCGCTGATGTCACGCGATCGTCCGGTGATCATCGCGTGCGGCACAGCGAGCGCGCCGGTATTGCGACCGTTCGTGGAGATGCTGCTGTCGCCGCCGCTCTTTCCCTCGTTCGACGGCAGTGCCAGTGGACTCCGCGTGGAGGATTGGCACGCCGAGCTGGGGATTGAAGTCGGTGCGCGCTCGCGCGTGCGACGATTGGCAGCGCATCATCCTGGTGACGCTGCGGTTATTGTCGTCGAAGACGAGGCGGGCGTCGCAGTGGCGTACGCGCCGGACAACGAATTGCAGTATGCGAGTGGCGATCCGCGCGTACGCGACTGGCGAGACGCGCTCGCGCGTCAGTTGCGCGGCGTCCCCGTGCTCATCCATGATGCGACGTACGCGTCTGGAGAATTGGCCGCGCATGCCGGGTGGGGTCATTCGTCGGCCGATGAGGCGACGCGATTCGCCATGGAGTGCGACGCAGAGACGTTGTTGCTGTTTCATCATCATCCCGAGCGACATGATGACGCGGTGGAGCGACTGCTGGTGCAGTGCCGGGCGATCGCGACGGCGGCGGGCAGCTCACTGCGAATTCTTGCGGCGTGGGAAGGGCTCTCGCTGGCGGTGTAGGGGCCGCATTACAGGTGTCAGGTGTCCGCTTGAGGAAACGGAGAACGGCACGCTGGGAGCCGTGAGAGGCACGGCTGCGAGCCACGTGAGAGGTCGCGCAAATGAGAGCGTTTCTTTCGCGACGCGACTTGACGCTAGGGCTTGAGGACCGTTGCTGACGTGATGTAGTCCAGCGCCGGAAACCAGCGCGACAGATATTCGTTACCCTTGGACGCGATCCGCGAGTGGTTGGGTTCTTCGCCGTATTCGTTATTGAGCGAGTCGACGACCGCCATGCCGTCGACGACGGTGCCGATTGGGAAGAACATGCGCTGCCGATCCAGTTTTAATCCATTGTCGGCCGTGTTGATGAACAGCTGCACGGTGCGTGTGTTGGGCCCAGCGGCAGCAAAGACCACCGTGCCGCGTGTGTTGCTCATGCGTCGTGGCTCATCCGGCATGGGGGCTTTCTCCCACAGTGCGTTCACGGCGGGATCACCATGCATGCCGAATTGCACAACAAACCCGGGTACCACACGAAAGAAGCGCACGTCAGTGAAGTAGCCAATGGTCACCAATTCATAGAAACGATCCGCGCCGCGTGGCGCGAGCGATCGGTTGACGGCGACGGTGAACGCACCCTTGCTCGTGGCAAACACTACGCGATACGAGTCTGGACTTATAATTGGCGTGGCGGCGGGACCTGGCACCATATGCGGCTCTGCTGCGGCCGATGCCTTGCCCTGCGCCGGTGTTTGCACGGCGGCCGTTCGCGATTCGCCGGAACACGCGCTGACGAGGACGGCTGTCATCAGCGCGGTGAAGCGTTCCGCGGCCCAGTTGCAGTGTCTGCTCACGAAGTGGCCCGTTGATAGTGCACAATGTCGAAGTCGGCACACGTCTCTAGTGTTGCCCCTTTTACAAACAGCGACTCGAACGGCGGGAACAGCACATTGCCCTCCACGATACGATTGACGTGCGTGAGGTACAGATCGGAACAGCGCGGCAGGGCGAGTGCATAAATCTGCGCGCCACCACAAATGAACGTCTGACGACCGTCGGTGGGCGCGTCGATGTCATCGAGCGACGCGACTGTGCGCACGCCCGGCCAGACAAATCCGCTGTTGCTGACGATGATGGTGGTGCGATTGGGCAACGGACGACCGATCGATTCGAACGTGCGACGTCCCATGACGACCACGTGACCGGTGGTCATGGCTTTGAAGAACTTGAAGTCCGCTGGCAAGTGCCACGGGATGTCGCGTCCGTTCCCAATGACCCGATTCTGCGCCATCGCGGCGATCGCCTTGAACGGCATGGGTACCATGCGCGGACCGCGCTAGACCGCGATCGGTGCAGAAATCGCCGGATGCGGTGCATAACCCACGAGCGAAAAATCGGCATACACGAAATCGTGAATGTCGCGTACGAGGGGATTGAGCTGCATGGTCGGCAACGGACGTGGTTCGCGCTCGAGTTGCAGCCGCGCTTGCTCCAGATGGTTGGCGTACAAGTGCAGATCACCAAACGTGTGCACGAATGTGCCCGGCGTCAGTCCGGTGACCTGCGCGACCATCATCGTCAGCAGTGCGTACGACGCGATGTTGAATGGCACGCCGAGAAAGAGGTCGGCGCTGCGTTGGTAGAGTTGGCAACTCAGTTCGCCATCTTGCACAAAGAACTGGAACATGGCGTGACACGGCGGCAGCGCCATGTCGTCCACTTCGCCTGGGTTCCACGCGGTGACAATGTGTCGTCGGCTATCGGGCGACTGGCGAATCTGCGCAATGACACGATCGATCTGGTTGATTGAGCGACCGTCGGCCGTGCGCCAGTCTGTCCACTGCGCGCCATACACGCGTCCAAGATTGCCGTCAGCATCGGCCCACTCATTCCAGATGCTGACGCCGTGCTCGTTCAGGTACCTAACGTTGGTGTCGCCGCGCAAGAACCAGAGCAGTTCGTAGATGATCGACTTGAGATGGAGCTTCTTGGTCGTCACCATCGGAAAGCCGTCGGCCAGCGGGAAGCGCGCTTGCGCACCAAACACGGCGTAGGTACCCGTTCCGGTGCGGTCGGGTTTGAACGCGCCGTGGTCGAGGACAAGACGAAGCAGTTGCTGATACTGGATCATGGTAGATGGAATTGTAATGCACTAATTTTGCGCATGCCTAACATTTTGCAGCGTCTTCCCGTCGGAGAGAAAGTCGGCATTGCCTTCTCCGGCGGCCTGGATACCAGCGCTGCCCTGCACTGGATGCGCGCCAAAGGTGCCGTTCCGTACGCGTACACGGCCAATCTCGGGCAACCGGACGAGAGCGACTACGACGAAATCCCGCGCAAGGCGATGGCGTATGGTGCCGAGCGTGCGCGCTTGATTGAGTGTCGCGCCCAGCTCGTGGCCGAAGGGTTAGCCGCGCTGCAGTGTGGTGCGTTTCACATCTCGACCGCCGGCCAGACGTACTTCAACACCACGCCCCTCGGCCGCGCGGTCACCGGCACCATGCTGGTGGCGGCGATGCGACAGGATGACGTCAACATCTGGGGTGACGGCAGCACGTTCAAGGGCAACGACATTGAGCGGTTCTACCGCTATGGATTGCTCACCAATCCCCACTTACGTGTCTACAAGCCGTGGCTCGATCAACAGTTCATCGACGAGCTGGGCGGCCGCACCGAAATGTCGGAATACCTGATCGCGCGCGGCTTTGACTACAAGATGAGTGTTGAGAAAGCGTATTCGACGGACTCGAATATTCTCGGCGCAACGCACGAAGCGAAGGATCTGGAATTCTTGCACAACGGCATGACGATTGTGCAGCCGATTATGGGTGTCGCCTTCTGGCGCGACGATGTCGCGGTGGCCCGCGAGACGGTGTCGATTCGTTTTGACGAGGGCATGCCGGTTGCGCTGAACGGACACAGCTTTCCGTCGGTACTGGCGCTGTTCACTGAGGCCAACGTTATCGGCGGCCGACACGGACTCGGCATGTCGGACCAGATCGAGAATCGCATCATTGAAGCGAAGAGTCGGGGCATTTATGAAGCGCCGGGACTCGCCTTGCTGCACATCGCCTACGAACGACTCGTGACCGGCATTCACAACGAAGACACGATCGAGCAATACCGGATGAACGGTCGCAAGCTGGGTCGCTTGCTGTATCAAGGCCGCTGGCTCGACTCACAATCGCTGATGCTGCGGGACTCGGCGCAGCGTTGGGTTGCCCGCGCGATTAC
>JAYSVL010000330.1:0-1769 GCA_043718595.1 Gemmatimonadaceae bacterium | reverse complement strand
GCGCCAGGCCCGACTGACAAGCGCACCGGCACTACGCCTGTGGTATGTCGGCATCAACACAACGCGCGGTCCACTCAAGGATGTGCGGGTGCGTCAAGCGATCGCGCACGCCGTCGATGTGCCAACGTTGCTCAAACAGTTGCTCGCCGGCCGCGGACGCGTTGCCGCTGGCGTTGTTCCACCGTCGCTTGAGGGCGCTGACACCACGCGACGCGCCCTCGCCTACGACAGCGCGGCCGCACGCAAGCTGCTCACGCAGGCCGGTTTCCCGAACGGCATCGATCTCGACTTGTGGTGTTCACAGACCGCACCATTTCCGCGACTCGCGCAGTCCATTCAGGCCTACCTTGCCACCGTTGGCATTCGCGTCAAAATCGTCCAGCGAGACGCCAGCTCCATGCGCGCCGCTGCGCGAGCCGGACAGACGGACCTCGTCCTCAAAGATTGGTACGCGGACTATCCCGACGCCGAAAATTTTCTCTATCCACTCCTCCATTCCGCCACACGCGGCCCCGGCGGCAATGTTTCGTTTTTCTCCAATGCCGCGTTCGACAAACTCGTTGACGCGTCGCGCCGAGAGACCGATGCGGTGAAACGTGCGGCACTGTACAAAGAAGCGGATAGCGTCGGCTACGCTAACGTGGGCCTGCTGCCACTTTTCTTCTACAATGAGCTCTACGCGATTCAGCCGTGGGTGCAAGGCTTTGAAGTCCCGGTTATCTTCAATGGACAACGCTGGACGTCAGTCCGGCTCGGCACGCCGCAATCACCTGCAGTGTCGAAACCCTGAGCGACTACAGCAACCGCATAACTGACGCGCTGTGCTCGCCCTGCTGAGTCGACGACTGCTGCTCGCCGTGCCCACGCTGTTTGGTGTGCTCGTTGTCGTCTTCTTGCTGCTCTATGTCGCACCCGGCGATCCGGTGCAAGCCATGGTGGGCGAGCGTGCCGACGCCGCAACGATCGCCCGCTTGCGCGCCGAGCTTCGACTCGATGATCCGTTGCTCACACAATTTGTGCACTATGCCACGGGCATTGTGCGTGGCGATTTCGGTCGGTCGTACATCACCAACCGCCCCATCGTGCAGGACATCGCCGAACGTTTTCCGCGCACGCTGCTGCTCGCCACAGCAGCCATGCTGCTGGCGACGCTCAGTGGGATTACGATTGGCGTGCTCGCCGCCATTCGCCCCAACAGTTGGTTCGACCGCATGGCGTTGGCGCTCACGTATATCGGTATTTCATTCCCGGTGTACTGGATTGGTTTGTTGCTCATTGTGTTGTTTGCCGTCACACTGCGCTGGTTGCCGGCGTCGGGCTACGGACGCATTGAGTTCCTGATCTTGCCCGCGCTCACCTTGGGCTCGCGCTCAATCGCCTATCTCGCGCGCGTGACGCGCTCCGCGATGCTTGAAGTGTTGGGTGCGGATTTTGTGCGCACCGCCCGCGCCAAAGGTCTCGCCAACACGGTGGTGATGCTCAAGCACGCGCTGCGCAACGCACTGATTCCCGTCGTCACCGTCATTGGTCTCGACTTTGGCGCCTATCTCACCGGCAGCATTCTCACCGAAACGATTTTTAGCTGGCCCGGCATCGGTCGTTACGTCGTCATGGCGATCTCACGACGCGACCTGCCAGCCGTGCAAGGGTCGGTTTTGTTTCTGTCCGTGGTGTTCGTGGCCGTGAACTTGCTCACCGACCTCGCGTACCAGCGCGTAGACCCACGAGTGCGTGTGTAGCGCGCGCATGCCTGTGTAGGGCATATGTGC
>JAYSVL010000329.1:0-1770 GCA_043718595.1 Gemmatimonadaceae bacterium | reverse complement strand
TTTATCTCATGCAGCATGTCGACGGTGTGATTCTGCGCGGTGCACCTCACCCATTGCTGGCTCGCGCCGACGACACGGCACGAGCGACGTGCGCCGCGTTGTCCAACACGTTTGTGTCCACACTGGCGCAGTTGCATGCTGTCGATGTCACCGTCCCACCACTCACCGCGTTCGGACGTCCGGGCGGCTATGTCGAACGGCAGGTGCAGGGATGGACGAAACGATGGCAGGCGTCGCGCACAAGTGAGGTGCCGACGCTGGACGCGGCCGCGCGCTGGCTTGACGAACATCGACCGCCGGACCGCGATGCAGCACTCGTCCACAATGATTTCAAGTTCGATAACATCGTCCTTGATCGTGACACACTCTCCCAGGTGTTGGCGATTTTGGACTGGGAGATGGCCACGATTGGCGATCCCCTGATGGATCTGGGAACGAGTCTCGCCTACTGGATCGAGGCCGGTGACGAACCCGTCTTTCAAGCCCTCGGACTCGGCGTGACAGCGCGACCGGGCAGTGTCACGCGCGCGCAACTTGTGCAACAGTACGCGATCGTCAGCGGTCGCGACGTGAGCGACGCCGTGTTCTACTATGTGTTTGGCGTGTTCAAGGTTGCCGTCATTGCGCAGCAAATCTATGCGCGCTTCCTGCTCGGCCACACCACGGACGCACGATTCGCCGCGCTCGGTGACGTTGTGCTCGCGCTTGGGCGCTCAGCGTCTCGCGCGATCACATCGCAGTCGCTGTCCTGAGATTGCGCGGCGCGCAAACCGCTACAACGTAACGATAGCGACGACGCCACAATTCGCGTTGATGCGCGTTGTCATCATCTCCGGTGGAATAGTCGCAGCGTCACGATACGCGATCAGTAGCTTGATCGACTGCGGAGACACGTTGTTGATGCTGAAACCTGGCGCGGCCTGACCATCCAGCAACACCGTCGGCGTGCAGCGTCCGCGTGAACTCACCAGGCGCGCGGTTGAGCCGGAACCGATCACCGAAAATCCCGACTTTCCCTGCAGCAGGTCGGTCGTGAACTGTGCGTTGGTGGCCGCGATGTCGCGTTCCGTGACCACGATGCCAAAGCGCGACGCATCCACCGCCCACCCGTAGCGTTGCAGGTCGCGCTCCCACGCCGCATCCGCACGATTTTGTGCACGGATGGTGTCGGTTTTTTGCGCGATGCGATCGAGTGTGAACTCGATGGTGTCCGCACGCGTGAGTCGAATGAGATCGGCCACCGGTACGTAGCCCAGGCGACGCGCGCCGATGTCGACGAGACCAAGCGGCACGTTCGGCATGCGAACACGACCTTCGTCATCGCTGACACTCGATTGGTCCTTGCCGAGAATGCGGATGACGGCACCCGGCAAGGGCCGACCAAGGTCGTCTTTCACCAATCCAACAAGATTGGCACTCTGCGCGCGGCTCACCGCGGGAACGAGCGCGACGAGGAACAGCGCCAGGACGTACATGCCGGTGGATGCGCGAGCCGCGCCAGGAACACGCGAAGCAGAGATCATGGCCAACCTCGGAGTCAGCAGTGACGACGCCACCGGTGATCGGCGGCTGGTACTTTAGCCTTAATACACCTCAAAAATGCCAGCGGCACCCATGCCGCCGCCAATGCACATGGTCACCAGCCCGTAACCACCTCCACGGCGCCGCAACTCGAGAGTCAGCAGAAAGCGGCGCGTGCGATCGCAAGCGGTGTGTTCGTGCCGGAAATTGTGCCAATCGCCGTGACGCGCTACGCGTGGAACGGCGCCG
>JAYSVL010000328.1:0-5051 GCA_043718595.1 Gemmatimonadaceae bacterium | reverse complement strand
TCGATAGTGCGGGTTGGGTTGCCGAATTTCGCGTGCCATTCAGTCAGCTACGATTCACGGCACGAGACGTGCACCAATTTGGTTTTGGTGTGCAGCGCGATATCGCACGCCGCAATCAGCGCGATGCGTGGCCCGTCTTTCGGCAATCGGCGCGCACCATGATGTCGCAGTTGGGCACGATCGACGGCATCGAACGCATCGCGCCAGCGCGTCGGCTCGAGTTGCTGCCGTACTCCGTCGCCAAGAGTGTGCCGAGCACGTCAACCATTCCCGGCAATCGCGGACAGTACGCGGTCGGGCTTGACGTAAAGGCCGGACTCGGCCCCAACGTTACAGTTGACGCCACGGTGCACCCAGACTTCGGACAGGTCGAAGTCGATCCAGCGGTGCTCAACCTGTCGGCGTTTGAAATTCGATTTGACGAACGTCGTCCATTCTTTCAGGAGGGCGCGGGTCTCTACAGGTGCAACGGTCCCTGCGAAGGCACGTTTTACACGCGTCGCATTGGACGCACGCCGCAGCTCGGTGGTGCGGCCTCCGATCCTGCGTTTACCAACATCACCGGCGCCGCCAAGATCACTGGTCGTTTTGCCAACGGTGTGGCGTTTGGGTTGGTGGATGCCTCGACAGAACGCGTGCGAGGTGCAAGTGGACGCACCATCGAACCGCAAACAAACTATCTCATCGCACGAGCATTGCGCGAACTGCGCGGTGGGCGCTCGCAATTTGGCCTGCAACTCACCGATGTGCGGCGGTCGCTTGACGCCGCCACCGCGCCATTTTTGCGTCGCGATGCAACAACCATCGTCGCGCAAGGATACACGCGCTTCGCACGCGACCGCTGGGAGCTGACAGGCTACACCGGCGTCAACACGGTGCACGGCAGCGCGACGGCCATCGCGGCGACACAGCGCAACAGTGTGCACTTTTTCCAGCGCCCCGATCACGAGGTCACGTATGACTCCACGCGCACGTCGATGGGCGGATTCTCGTCTTCCATTGGCCTCAAGCAGATTGGTGGCCGTGTGCGTTATGAGAGTACGCTGCGCTACGCGAGCGCCAGTTCCGAGTTCAACGACCTTGGTTTCGTCAACCTGATCAACGACGCTTCACTCAGACAGTCGCTCGACCTTCGGCAGCTCAAACCCAATCGTATTTTTCGTTCGTCCTTCTCGACGATGTCGTTTGAGACACACACCACGACGGGTGGACTGCTCTCCAGCCAGGCGCTGTCGATCCACACGAGTGGATCGCTGCGGAATAATCTGGGCGGCGCCATCACGTACTCGCTGAGTGAGGTCGGTGGGACACATTGCGTCAGTTGTGCGCGCGGTGGGCCAGCGCTTCGTCAATCGATGAAAAATGGTATTCGTTTTGACGTCGTCGGTGATCCGCGACCCATGTTCGTGCCGCGCGCAGCGTTTCGCGTGGGGCAAAGTGACGAAGGCCGCTCGTGGTATCGCGGTGGTGATGTCGGCGCCGATCTTCGCGTAGCAAGTCGCTTCTCTGCGTCACTCACCGGTTCGTATGATCGCGTCATAAACGATCAGCAGTGGGTGAGCAACTACGGCGCCATTCTCAGCGACACAACGCACTACACGTTCGCTCGACTCGACCAGAATATTTTCGCCCTCACCGCACGAGCCAACTGGACCGCAACGCGCACCATGTCGGTGCAGTTTTATGCACAACCGTTTGTGACGTCGGGCTCATACGCGGACTGGCGCCAGTTAGCCTTGCCGCGCGCGACCGACTACGCATCACGCTTCCGATCATACGGTGGTGGCCGCACACCGGGGAACTTCAACGTCAAGCAGTTCAACTCCAACGCCGTCGTTCGCTGGGAGTACCGGCGGGCGAGCACGCTCTTTCTAGTTTGGCAGCAAGGTCGCGCGCAGAGCAATCGCAATCCCGGCACCTTTGAGCTTACGCGCGACGTGGGTGATCTCTTCGCCGCCCGACCGCTCAATACACTACTCATCAAGCTGTCCTACTGGTTCAACCCGTAGCACGCCAGAACATGACGCACGCGTCGTATTTGACGTCGCGGACCCCCTTCCCTCCCGTTGGTCCTCGCGGGAGCTTTCGCTGTCCTTTCAGGAGATCCGAATGCGCGTGACGACGGTCGGCGTGGTGGGCGCCGGCGCGATGGGAAGCGGCATTGCCGCGTTGGCCGCTTCTGCTGGGTGCCGAGTGGTGCTGCTCGACATTCCCGGTGACGCAGACCCCACGTCGCCCAATCGCAGCGGCCCAGCGAAGAATGGGTTGCAGAAAGCCATCAAAGCCAAGCCGGCCGCGTTCATGGAAGCGGCCGCCGCCCTTCGCGTGCGCACGGGCAACACGGAAGACCATCTGCAGCTGCTCGCCGAGTGTGATTGGATCTGTGAGGCCATCATCGAACTGGCCGAGCCAAAGCAGCAGCTCTTTGCGCGCATCGAAGCGTTGATGAAACCGTCCGCGATCATTTCGTCGAACACGTCGGGCATTCCGATGACCACGCTGCTTGAGGGACGCAGCGAGAAGTTCCGGCGCCGGTTTCTTGGCACGCACTTCTTCAATCCGCCGCGCTACATGCATCTGCTGGAGATCATCCCCACTGCAGAGACAGATCACGCCGTCATTGGCGCGATGCGAGAGTTTGCGGAGCGCACGCTTGGCAAGGGGATCGTCATCGCCAAAGACGTGCCCGGCTTCATCGCGAATCGTCTTGGCGTGTTCGGCATGGTTGGCACCATGCGTCGCATGATGGAGCACGGGCTCACGATCGATGAAGTCGACGGGCTCACCGGTTCCCTCATTGGACGCGCGCGAACCGCCACGATGCGCACGGCGGATCTCTCCGGCCTTGATGTGCTCGCGCATGTGACGAAAGGTGTTGGCGAGGCCACGGGCGAGAATCTGTCGATGCCAGAGTGGGTGCTTGATCTCGTGAAAGAAGGAAAGCTCGGCGACAAAACCGGCGGCGGCTTTTACACGAAGACCAAAACGGGCACGCTCACGTACGACTGGAAGACGAAGAGCTACGCGCCACAACAACGTCTTGAAGGTGGTGATGTTGGACAGGCGATTCGTATGCCGATCGCCCAGCGTTTGCCGGCGGCCATTCAGATGCCTGGCGCGCACGGCGCATTCTTGCGTGATCATCTGGTTGACGCGGCACACTACGCGCTCACCCTCGCGCCCTCGCTCGCGCATGACATCGTCGGCATCGATCGCGCGATGGAGTGGGGATATGGGTGGGAGGCTGGCCCGTTCCGCATCATGGACGCACTCGGGCTCGATTGGCTGAACGAGGAGTTCGCCGCGCGAAATCTTGCTGTACCGCCTCTGATGGAACGCGCCAACGGTCACTTCTACCGCGACGGCGAGTTCCTCACCTTCGACGGGCAGTACGAACCACTAACGACGATTCCTGGGCGCATCGCACTCGCCGGACTTGCTACCAGCGGACGCGTGCTGGAAGACAACGGAATGTCGCGTCTCATTGATCTCGGCGATGGCGTCGCCTGCTTCGAGTTTCGTTCCAAGATGAACAGCTTGGGCGAAGGCGTGCTCACGGGGTTGGCCAGCGCGTTGCGCAAAGTGGAGAAGAGCGGCTACGCGGGACTGGTGATCGGCAACGAGGATACGCGCGCGTTCAGTGTTGGCGCCGACTTGTCGCAAGTGTCATTCGCCATCGCTGCTGGCGCGTGGGACGATATCGCCGCGTCGTGCAAAGCGTTTCAGGATAGCGTGATGTCGATAAGACGCGCGCCGTTCCCGGTTGTTGTGGCGCCAGCAGGCATGACGCTTGGCGGCGGCGCCGAATTCACGTTGCACGCGGACGCGGTGCAGGCGCACGCGGAAACGTACATGGGCCTTGTTGAGGCGGGGGTCGGGCTGTTGCCTGGTGGCGGCGGAACGAAAGAACTGTTGATGCGCTTCACGGCCGACTTGCAACAATACGAAGACGTCGATCTCTTTGCCGCGGTCAAGCGCGCGTTCAAGCTGATTGCCTTCGCGACCACCAGCACGAGCGCGTACGAGGCGCGGGCACAAGGCTATCTCCGGGCGTCCGATCGCATCAGCATGAATCGCGACCATCACATCGCCGATGCCAAGGCACGAGTTCTCGATCTCGCACCGGGCTATCTGCCACCGCCGGAGCGCACCGTGCGTGCGCTCGGACGTGAAGGACTCGGCAATCTCGAATACGCGCTCTGGAGTGCGAAGGAGGCGGGGCAAGCGTCGGCGCACGACGTGCGCGTTGGACGGGCGATGGCGTATGTGCTGTGCGGTGGTGACGGCACGCCGCGCGACGTCACGGAACAAGATCTGCTGGACCTCGAACGCGAACAATTCATGAGCCTCCTCGGCACGAAGGAGACGCAGGAACGCATCGCGTACACACTTAAGACCGGCAAGCCGCTGCGCAATTGAGCGTCCTTCACTTCGCCGCAAGGAGTATTGAGAGATGACCGACGTCGTGATCGTCAGCGCGGTACGCACGGCCGTGGCCCGTGGCAAGGCGGATGGGTCGCTTGCTGGCACACATCCGGTGGATGTGTCGTCCGCTGTGATGAAGGCCGCCATCGATCGCGCAGGGATCGATGCAGATCTCGTCGAAGATGTGCAGTGGGGATGTGCGATGCCGGAAGCGTCCCAGGGACTCAATCACGCGCGCCTCGCGTGGCTACGCGGCGGGCTCCCCGTCGAGACGTCCGCGGCGACAGTCAATCGCTTCTGTTCGTCGGGGCTGCAAGCCGTCGCGTACGGCGCACAAGCCATCATGGCGGGCATGGGTGACGCGGTGCTCGCGGGTGGTATCGAGATGATGAGTCAGGTGCCGATGTCGGGTTACAACGCGCGGCTCGCGCCCGACCTCACCGAGAGCTACATCGGCATGGGCTTCACGGCCGAACGCGTGGCGAAACGCTGGGAGATTCCGCGCGATAAACAAGATGAGTTTGCCTTCGAGAGTCAGCAGAAAGCGGCGCGTGCGATCGCAAGCGGTGTGTTCGTGCCGGAAATTGTGCCAATCGCCGTGACGCGCTACGCGTGGAACGGCGCCG
>JAYSVL010000327.1:0-1772 GCA_043718595.1 Gemmatimonadaceae bacterium | reverse complement strand
ACGACATTCGGGTGAATCCCAAGCGCGTTCCTGATTTCGGCGATGCGTCGGTGCATCCAACGGCTGGTGCCACTGCCATTGGCGCGAGACCGTTTCTGGTGGCGTACAACGTGTATCTGGGTGACGCGAGCAATCTTCCCGTCGCGAAAGAAATCGCCAAAGCCATTCGTGGGTCGTCCGGTGGTCTGCGCCATGTGAAAGGGTTGGGCCTCGCAGTCGACGGCCAGGCGCAGGTGTCGATGAATCTTGTCGATACCGAGAAGACACCGCTCCATCGCGTGTTCGAAATCGTTAAATCGGAAGCCGCCGCACACGGTGTACAACCCACGTGGAGCGAGTTGGTGGGATTGGTGCCCGAGCGCGTGCTGCTGGAGGCCGGTGCTCGACATGTGCAATTGCGTGGCTATTCGCCGGACATGCTGCTGGAGCGCAAGGTTCGCGACCTTGTGTCTGGTGGCGAATCGGTCGATGCATTCATGTCACGCGTTGCCGGTTCCACTCCAACGCCCGGTGGTGGAAGTGTCGCGGCACTTGCCGGTGCACTGGGTGCAGCGTTGGCGCAGATGGTAGCGGGACTGACCATCGGCAAGAAGAAATACCTGGCAGTCGAGGAAGAAATGAAAGCGCTATCGCTACGCGGCAGTGCGCTCCGACGACAGCTCTCGGAACTGGTGCAGCGCGACGCCGATGCGTACGAACATGTGCGTGCTGCCTACGCCATGCCGCGCGAACCACAAGTTGCCGCCGACGCGCGCACAGTCGCCATTCGCGACGCGCTGATTTTTGCGTCGGAGGTTCCGCTGGAAACCGCGCGCGCCGCCGCATCGGTGGCCGAGTTGGCAGCGGCGGTTGGGGAGCGTGGAAACTCCAATGCGTCGACCGATGCTGCGGTCGCCGCGCTGATGGCCGAAGCCGCCTGCAAGGGCGCAGCGCTTAATGTGCGTGTGAATATCGCATCGCTGGATGCACCGGGAGTCGAGGTCGCAGCGCGGTTGGGGTTGGAAGCGCAGGCCTGTGTCGACGCGGCCTCCGGGCACGCACGACGTGCTGAAGCGGCCGCCGAACGTGCGATGAGTTCCGCATGAGCACCGTCATGACCATCCGAGCGTCCGTCGCGCTACTCATATCGGTTGCGGCATTGAACAGCTGTCGCCGCGTCGTGTTGTCGTCCGGCGAGATGACGTCGCGCGTGAACATGAGCGCCTGTCCACCCGGCGTGCCAGCGGCCACAGTCAACGACGCGCCACCCCTGGCGACGCTCACCGTCGTACTGCGCACCGAGCCCGCGGTCGTGGCTGGAACCGAAGCGAGTCTTCGGTTGGACGGTGAAACCACACGCAACAGTTTGCGCGTTGATGCGGCATTGCCACAACCGTTTACGCTGGCCAAGGGTGTGTACGTCGTGCGCGTATCGTTACCGGGCTACGTGGGTGTTGAAGGACGCGCCAGTCTCACGGCGGGGTGCGAGGCGACGATGACCATGGTGCTCCGAAAGAGGTAGCGGAAGCTGTCGAGAAAACTGTCGAGGTGCTGCGCATCCTTGGTATTCAGCCGAGGTGACGCCTTCACCTCAATCGGAAGCACGTGCTGTGACGTCTCGACGACGAAATCCAGCTCGGCCCTCTTGGTGATCCGCCAATGCAGGATCGACGGGCGGTCGCGGCGGGTCGCCATCCATGCGAGCAGGTCGGTGGCGACCAGATTCTCCAGGTGTGCTCCTCGTGGAACAACCTCGCCGGCAAGATGCAGCGCGAGTCCGGCGTCGCTCCAGT
>JAYSVL010000326.1:0-5076 GCA_043718595.1 Gemmatimonadaceae bacterium | reverse complement strand
GGGCCCCCTCCCGGCATTCCTCTACGGATGGGCGCTCTTTCTCATCGTGGCAACGGGTGCGATTGCCGCAGTCGCCGTCACCGGTGCGAGCTATCTTGCCGACCTGCTTGGAGTCGGTGACGGTATGATTCGCCCGCTGGCGATTGGATTGATTGTGCTGTTGACCGCCTTGAACGCGCTCGGCGTACGTGTTGGCGCGACGACCGGCAACATTCTCACCGTGCTTAAGCTGGCGGCGATTGGCACGTTGGTGATTGCCGCGCTCGCGTTGTCGCCCACGCATCCAGCGCCTGCGCCGCAAGTCGTCGTGACACTTGGTGCGCCATCGGGTGGTTTCGCAGTCGCGCTCGCGCTCGGCGCGGCCTTGGTGCCCGTCCTCTTCTCGTACGGCGGATGGCAACAAACCAATGCCGTGGCCGAGGAGCTGGTTGACCCGGCGCGCACCTTACCGCGCGCGCTAATACTCGGTGTGTTGCTCGTCGTGATCACCTATATGCTGGTGAACGTCGCGTACCTGCGCGCCCTGGGCGTTCAAGGGCTTGCGTCCAGCACCGCACCTGCCGCCGACAGTATGTACGTGTATCTGGGCGCGACGGGTCGCACGTTGATCACCTGCGGCATTGTCGCATCAACGGTCGGGTTCCTCAGCATGGTGATCTTGATGTCGGCGCGTGTCTACCAGGCGATGGCGGCCGATGGACTGTTCTTTCAGCAACTCGCCGTGTTGCATCCACGCTCGCGAACGCCGGTCGCGGCGCTCGTCGCACAAGGCATCGTCGCCTTGGCGCTCCTGCTCACGGGCACCTATGGCCAGCTGCTCGACTATGTGGTATTCGCCGATTGGATTTTCTTTGGTGCGACGGCGGCGTCACTGTTTGTCTTTCGTGCTGCCGATGCGCGCGGTGGAACGCGGCCCGCGACGCTGGTACCGTGGCATCCGATCAGTACGATGCTCTTCATCGCCGCGGCTATCTATGTTGTGGCTGGTTCGGTGATTTCGAACCCAGGCAACGCGGCTCGCGGCGCCGCCCTGATTGCGCTCGGGCTGCCGGTGTTCGCATACTGGCGCACGCAGCGCGCAAAGCAAGTCGCATGACGCCGACAGTGACGTCACTCGTCGTCTATCCACTAAAGGGGGCGCGCGGCATCACAGTGGACTCCCTCACCTTCGACGCGCGAGGCCCCGTTGGCGATCGCCGGTGGATGCTGGTGGACGAGGCAGGATTCGCCATCACGCCGCGCGGTGTCACCCGTCTCGTGTTGCTGCAGCAGTCCTTTAGCACGCATAATCGGGACGGTGCGATACGGCTCGCCATGGAGGGTGTCGGTTCGTGCGAGCTCATGGTTCCGTCGCGTGCCGTTGTCCGAAACGTGGGTATCTGGGACGACACGATACCGGCGTATGACGCGGGCGATGACGTTGCGGCGTGGTGTACGATGGCGCTTGGTACGCCGTGCCGCGCGGTGCGGATCGCTGATGAAGCGCGCAGACCATTACAGCAGCGGTTCTCTGGCTCGCTGTCCGCCGATGGTCGCGAAACCACGCTATCGGACGGGGCGCCGTTGCTCGTGCTCAGCGAACAGAGTGTGGCGGCGCTGAATGCGCGTCTCGCCGCACAGTCTGCGCGGCCGCTCGCCATTGATCGATTTCGACCCAATATCATCGTCGCGACGGCGCAGGCGCATGACGAAGACAGCTGGCGCGACGTGCGCATCGGCGACGTGACGATCAGTGTCGGCGCACCATGCAAGCGCTGCGTCGTCACAACAATCAATCCGCGGACGGCCGAGAAGGGTGTCGAGCCGCTGCGGACGCTCGCTGCGTATCGACAGGTGGAACAGCACGTGATGTTCGGCATGAACGCAACCCACGCGATCAGCCACGCCGACGCGACGGTGCGAGTCGGCGATGCCGTTCACGTCCTGTCGTACCGCGGTCCGACTGTTGACAAACCCCGCTAGCGCAACAGCGCCAGCGCTTGGCGAGCGGCTTCCCGGTCTGCGAATACGGTCGTTGAGGCGACGGCTCGTCGCAAGGTGGCCCGCGCTGCGGTCGTGTCTCCGAACTTTGCTTGCGCCATGCCAAGGTGGTAGGCCACGGTCGGTTCCGTCGGCAGCTGTGCCGCCGCCGAGCTGAGCGCCTTCACCGACTGCGCGTATTCGCCGCGCCGAAACAGCACCCAGCCATAGGTATCCGCGATCGCAGGATTATTCGGCTCAAGGTTGCGCGCTAACGTCGCCATCTCCAGGGCTCGGCCCAGTTCGCGCACGTTGTTGACGAGAAGGGTCGCCAGGTTGTTAGCGGCGGCCGCGAACTTTGGGTTGAGCTTGAGCGCGTCCTCGTACGCACGGGCGGCGCGCACTGGATCGCCCTTGTTTTCATACGTCACGCCTTGCACCAATCGCACGCTCAGATTGTTTGGATCCAGTGCGAGCGCCCGGTCAACCAGCACAAGCGCATCGTCGAGACGACCCGTCGACCGATAGAGCTCACTCAGCCGAACGTAGGGGTCGAGATACTTCGAATCGAGCGTCATCGCGCGACGAAATGCCGTCTCCGCACTTGTCGCATCATGACGCGCTAGATGCACAAGTCCCAGCAGTTCGACAACGCGCGACGAGTCCGGAACGAGTATCAGCTGTTTGGTGACACGAGCAAGCGCGGCATCCGCGCGACGCTGCGCGAGTTCGATTTCGACCAGTTTCGTTAGTGGATCAAGGAATGCCGCGTCCAGCGCGAGTGCGGCCTCGAACAGTTGCGTCGCTTCGCTGGTGCGACCTTGCGTCAGCAAGCCAAGCCCCTGCAGGTATGGTGCGCGCGGATCCGTCGGCGTCAGCGAGCGCAGCCGACGAAAACGTTCGAGCGCTTGTTCAGGATTCTGTAGATCGAGCTCCGCGACGCCGGCGAGTTGCAAGGCGCCCGCATGCGTCGGCCATTCGGCAAGGATCGCGCTCGCTTCTTTCGCGGCGTCGGCGGCTCGTCCATCAGCGAGGTACAGCTCGCCGAGCGCCAAGCGCGCGCTGGAGTCCCGAATGGACAGGGTGCGCCAACGTTCCAGGTACCGGATGGCCCGCGCCCGGTCGCCCGACGCGCGATAGACGAAGCCGAGCTGCCTGATGGCGTGCGGATTCGTCGGTTCCAACTGTTCGGCGCGCTCATACTCGCCGATCGCCTCTTCAAAAGCCGATTGCTGGAAGGCCGAGTCGCCGCGCTGCAGATGCGCGGCGGCGCTGTCTCCGCAAGCGGCCGTGAGCAGCACGGCAAGTGCCTTGGCTGTGCGTGTCAGCTGCGCGGCGATGCACACCGTCGATGTTTCATCCATAGTCGAAAAGTACACGGGACGGCGGTTTGTTCTGGTGAGAAGGGCGTGACCGGCTTACTGCGGGACTGCACCACAATCGGTTGCGAGACGCTGCCCGACCGGTTGCGTAAAAAATTGCTATCGCAGACGAGACCTCGACGCTACTGTTTGGCGCTCCAACTAACGGCCGCAACAGACGGGTTCCTCCCCGCCTGACGTCAGTCGACTCCGGCTATGTCGGACGCGACTGATTCTGAACGAGACGGCTACGACATGCCCCTCGAGCGCGCCGACAAATCTGTCACTACAGGGAGATGGGATGTCCAGCTTTGCGTGTTACTGGCCGTGGTTGCTGGGTGGCGCTGCTCTGGGATCGTTGTTCTGGCAGCTCTTTGACCGATTCTTCCGCCGCGACGGCGAGGCCGCGGGCATCCGGCTGACGCGGGATCTCGACGCGGCGAAGTCGCAGGCATCATCGCTGCACGCCGACCTCAGTGGCGCCAACGGGCGCGTGTCATCACTGAAAATGGACTTGGAAACTGCGCACGGGTCCCTCAAGGCCAAGACGGACGAGGCGCTACACATCCGGACCGAGCTCACTGACTGGATGGCGAAACACTCGCAGCTGGAATCGCATGCCAGTAGTGCAGGACTGGCAGCAACCGCAGCGGCGGCGACGGCAGCAACGGCGGCGGCCATGTCGCTCAAGTCGGCGCACGACAAACACGATGCACTGAAGGGAGAGTTCGACAACGCCTTCCGTGCACTGAACACAAAGACGGAGGAGCATGCACGTGTCTCCGCCGAGCTCGCGGACTGGAAGACGCGACACAGTGCTTCTGACACACAGGCCAAGTCGATTGCGACCGAACTCGCCGACTGGAAAGCGAAGCACACTACAATCGATTCGCACGCGCGCGCAACAGCAGCCGAACTTGCGGAGTGGAGGACGAAGCACGCGACCACGGAATCGCAGGTGAAGGCATCGGCTGGCGAGTTAGCCGAGTGGAAGGCGCGCCACGCGACGTTAGACTCGCAGACGAAGGCGCACGCGGTTGAACTGGACGACTGGAAATCGAAGCATGCAGCCGTCGACACACATGCGAAGTCCACCGCGGCGCAGTTGTCATCCTCGACCTCCAGCGCGACTGCCGCCGCTCTGGCCGCCGCCGCTGCGATCGCCGCACTACAAGCGAGGTACGATGGGTTGCATGCCGAGCTGGAAGCCGCCAAGGGATCGCTAAGCGCGCGCACCGCCGATGCCACACGATTTAGCGCGTCACTTACCGCAGCGAATGACAAGTACGCAGCACTTCGCCCGGAACACGAACAGCTGATGGCCACCCTCAAGTCGGATCATGAACGCGCCGCGCGTTCGCTGCACACGGACCTCGACGCGGCGCGCGGATCGTTCCGAGCCAAGAGTGAAGAAGCGACGCGACTAAGCGCAGAGCTGGACGAATGGAAGCGACGTTACGCGACGCTCGAAACGCAGAGCAAGCAGTCGCTGCAATCGGCGAATACCGTGGCGCTGGCCGCCAGTCTCGGCTTCAAGCCACAGAAGGGCGGGCGAGATGACCTGACGATTGTCGAGGGCATCGGCCCCAAGATCAACGAACTACTCATCGCCGGTGGCATCGACACGTTCGTAAAACTCGCCAATGCTCCCGTGGAGCGTGTGCAGGCGATTCTCGACGCGGCGGGTCCGAGTTTCCGCCTCGCCAAACCGGCGAGCTGGGCTCGACAGGCATCCCTCTGTGCCAGTGGTGAGTGG
>JAYSVL010000325.1:0-5087 GCA_043718595.1 Gemmatimonadaceae bacterium | reverse complement strand
GATTGAGCGTGTTGACCAGTGACGCTTCCCACATCGCCGAACCAGATGCGGGAAAAACAAAACACTGACCGTTCGTCTGGTTGATGATCTGCGGCAGTCGTGACAACACCGAGCGCGTCAGTGCGGGAAATGCTGACGAACGATGATCCTCCTGCTGGCGATGCATCGCGCGCAACAGTCGATCCGGTACCGGCGTCGGTCCGGGGATCTGAAGAAAGTGTCGTCCGGCCATGATCCGTTGGGTGAAGGGAGATTATGAAAGCTGCGGAGGGGCAGTGATGACCAGCTGTGCAGTGGACGGCACCACGGTACCGAGAATATCATCGGCATCGACAATACCGTCGTCGCCATCCTCGGTGTCGTCGTGCTGTGGATCGAGCACACGCAGCAATCGCCGACACAGTCGCGCCAGGCGTGCGCGTTGTTCACCAGTTAACTCAGACATCAAGGCAACGATCGCAACCGTACGCGCCGGCGTTACTTCCGCCCACAGATCTCGGCCTGCCGGTGTGAGATGAATAGTGGTGAACCGTCGGTCCGTAGCATGACGTTCCCGTCGCACGAGCGCGCGTGCTTCGAGTGCATCAATAATTGCCGTCATCTGCGCTTTGCTACGTGCCAGCGCTTCGGCAAGCTCTTGCTGGTGCACAGAGCCGCGCGTGGCCAGTGTGTCGAGCACACCAAACTGTGATGCGGACAAGCCGAAGCCCTGCACCGCATCCTCTACTCGAGCGGCCGACAACGCGGCTGCACGCTGCAATCGGCTGTAGGCGTCGAGTGCCCGACGTCGTTTCTTGTCACCCTTACCGCTCATGCGTCTCCCGGAAGCCTATCCACGCGTTACGCCGATGTGTTGTGCGGCCATGCGATCGGCAATAACGGATGCGACCGCCATAATCGTCTCTTGAGGGTTGACCCCAAGCGCTGTTGGCAACAGCGATCCGTCTGAAATGTACAGTCCCCGTACCCCGTGGCGCTGGCCATCCGGTGTCGCGCCACTGGTCCGCGGATCGAGCCCCATGCGGCATGTTCCGTTGACGTGCGCCGAGAACAGACCGACGCGATTGGGGGCCAGCGAGGCGTGGTCCAGTTGTGCCAGGTCCGCTTCACCCCTGATGCGGGCCGGCGACGTGTGCAGGGTACCGACTTCCGTCGCGCCGGTCGCCAGCAGCATTCGCGCCGACGCGATGATGGACGCGCGCACACGCCGTGCGTCGGCCGGATTCAGCGCGTACGCAATGTGCGATCGGCCTCGGCGGTCCAGCCACACACGTCCGCTGGACTGCGCGGTGTTAGCGCCGTCACGGGTGAGCGCAATCAACACCCCGGTGTGCTTGAACGTCCGCATCATCTCCGCATGCGGTTCACCAAACCCCGGCATCGCCGCTGCACTGAATGATGGCAGCATTGATGGACATTCGATCCAGAAGCCGTAGTCGGTGCCGTTCCAGCGAATGAACTCATCGCACATGGTCGTCTGCGGAATGCCCGTGCTGCTTCCAATCTCCTGCGCAAAGTGACCGAACACCGCAGTCGTGGGATGCAGTCGCAACCAGTGCCCCACACCGCCACCGCCGAGGCCGGAGCGCTGCAACAATAACGGCGTCTCAACCGCACCGGCGGCGACAACGACCACTGGTGCGTCGATGGTAAGCGTTCGCGTGGCCTGTGTACCCTCGCGCACGTGCGCGTACACACGCTTGAGTGGCGGTGTGCCGTTCCCAGTGTCACGCTCGCGCACCTCGACCCGCGTGACGTCTGCATCCGCATACAACGCTGCGCCCGCGGCGAGTGCGCGCGGAATGAATGTCACCAACGCTGACTGCTTGGCATCGTGACGACAGCCAACGCCACAGAAGCCGCAGCGCACACACCCATTGGCGTTGATCATCGCTGACGACGCACGCCAGCCGAGTGACGCTGCGCCATCCAACACGACGCGGTTGTTCGGTGAGTGTGCATCGTCGGGGACAACACGCGCGTGCAGCTCGTGTTCAAGTCGCGCAAACACCGGTGCCATCTCTGCGGGCGACATGCCGTATACGCCGTGATCGCGCGCCCATTCGTCCAGCACGTAGGGCGGAGTGCGCAGCATGAGCATCCAGTTCACCGTGCTCGACCCACCAACCGTCGCCCCTTGCAGCAGTGACACCGACAAGTCATCGGTGCTGCGGAGTGCACCATCAGCATACAAACGTTCGGTGAGCGCCGCTTCGTTCTCGTCAAAGTCGGCTCGCGTGTGGTAGCCACCCGCTTCGAGGATCACCACCTCAAACCCAGCCTCGGCCAGTCGTGCCGCGGTCACGGCACCGCCCGCACCGCTGCCAATCACCACCACATCGGCTCGTCGTTGCACGTCCATCGTCATCGTGCGCGCGGTGGTGACGCCCTTCGGTATCGGTGTGGACGCGATGGCGCGTGGTAACTCGCGCGCACCACGCGCTACCGGTTCATGGTCCACCGTCTCACCGTCAAGCGGACCTTCCCACGGCACCCTGAGCGAACGCCGATGCAGAGCGCCGGCATAACCCGTTGCCGCCGCGACCTCGACGCGCGAGTAGTAGACCACCAACACGAGGCGACGTACCGCCTGATGCGCGGTCCGCAACTGCGGAATACGCGACTCCGCCCACGCCGTGAAGCATCGCGTTTGGTCTGCGTCAGTCAGTTGTGCAAACGGCGTTGCGCGCCCAAGCGCCAACAGCGCAGCAGCGCGACTGCCCAGCGCGTCAATCGCCATGCGGAGCGCCGCGCGACGGTGATCGGGCAACGCCGCCGTGCGCGCATCACATCGCGCAACGAAGTCGGCCATCGTTTCCGTCGACGGCGGCGCGCCGCGCACAATGCAGTGAGCGAGCGTTTCCAGCGTACGACGTTGTGGTTCGCTGAGTGAAGACAGTGGCACGACAGTTCGCGGTCAACGGGTTTTGCACAACGTGGGCGGATGGTGCAAGTTGCACCTGCGCGCCCCTGGAGACGCTCACCAGCGCTCGTGTGCATCGCATGGTGGTCTGCGGGCTGCGTCGAAGAAGTACACGTGCGAAGTCCATCGCGACAATGGCTGGGCCGCTCTTGGTGCGCTCGGCTTCGAACCGGTGCGCATGGTGGCCATCGGTGATTGGGTTTGCGCGCCTACCAGCGAAAGAGCCGAGTCGCTTTCACCACAATCGAGCGATTGTCGAGCGCAGGAAATCCGGGTGCCACAGTGCTCCGACCATCACTATACACGACAAACAGTTCGCTGCCGGGCTTGTATTCCCAGCGGAAGCGCACGTTTGTGCCCACCGTGCGTGTGCGCGACTGAAATTGCACCAACGCCGCAGCAAACATACGCGGACTGACTGTGTAGGTGAGGCGGGCGCCGATTAGGTTGGTTTCGCCATTGCCGTACGGACCGACGATGTGGTTGAACGAGATGGTCGGCTCGGCGATGAACTGCGGCGACACGTCAACCCGTCCGCGCCATGTCGCTTCGGTGAGCGTACCGTTGTAGAACCTGCCACGCGCGAGCACGACGGCACCGCTCACCGGACGCTGCGTGCCCAACGTGTAGGTGGCTTTTGCTTGGCTGTTCCGATACACGCCGATCGGGACCGTCACATCGCGAGCTACGCCAAATCGTACGTCGAGTCGCTCGTACGAGTTGGTGAGTTCAGCGTTAAATGTGTCACCGTTGGACAGCTCGGTAATGAAGTTGCCCTTGAGTTCCTGCGTCTGCAGACGGCCGGTTGGTGACGTGATATAGTCCGCGCTGCTCTGATACGTGATGCGACGAATTGACGGTATGCGCGTTGGCCGGGGGCTCACGCGCGCGAGCGCGAACGACCGCCGAAACGACGAGCGGCGAAGAAAGCCGACTTCGGGATTAAATCCACCACCGACAAAGAGATGTTCGACGATGAGACCGTATTTATCACCGTTAAGATCGAACTTCGATCGGTAGGTCGACTGGTCGCCCGTCGTTCGTTCGGTTTGGCTGCGCGCCGCAAATCCGGTGATCGACAGATCGTCGCGCAGGTTGAATTGTGCATCCACACCGCCCACAAAGTTGCTCGAGTCAGTCGTTGGGTTTCGGCTCGTCGCGACCAACCCAATGCGACTGCGCCGTCCAACGTCACGATTAACCCGGAGCACAGAGAAGTCACTCGACGGCGCGCCAACCACCGGTACGGCTTCCGTGCGCATGTCCAACGCACCGACCTGCCACCGACCAACACGCCCAAGGATGCGCGCGCCGCCAACAATAGGCGCGATCGTACCACCGACGATGCCGATCCGTCGACTGTAGAAAAGAATCGGCGACAAATCGCTCGCGTTATGAACGCCGCTCTGATTGAAACCGGGCCCGCCTCCACCACCTGCACCGCCACCACCACCCGCACCGCCAAAAGCAAACGCATCCTGCCCTTCGAGGAAGAACTCACGCTTCTCCGCGTTGATGAGCGAAAAACGCGTGAGATTCACCTGCGCATCATCATCTTCGACCTGTGCGAAGTCGGTGCGATACGTCAGGTCGGCGACCACCAGCGGCGTAATGCCCCACTTGACGTCAGCGCCAGCATTCCCGTCGCGCTTGTTGCTGATTGCTGGCGTGACTGCACGATTGGTTAGCACGGAGCCCAGTGCGTACGGTTTGAAGTCGAGATTGAGTCCTGGAGTTGGCGGGACCATACCGAGCAGTGTGGCTTCGTTGGAGATCTTGTTGAGTGCACGTCGTCCCCACGAGCGCGGTACGGCACTTAAGAACGACGTTTCGTTCTTCCAGCGCGCCATGCGTCGGATGTTCACACCCCATACGTCGGCCGCCCGACTGACGCGAATGGAGCGAAACGGAATGCGGATCTCGACACTCCACCCTCCGTCAAAGTCTTTCGCTCGCGATTCCCACAACCCATTCCAGTTGGAGCTGGGTTGCTCGTTGGTTGCATAAAAATCAAAGAGTGCACCGAGCCGGTTGGTAGCGAACCCGTAGCCGTTGCGATGATCGTTGAAAGTGTCAAACATCACCGCGAGGTGATCGTTGTTGTACAGATTATTCGCGTCGCGCCGCATGTCGCTCGCCACACGTCGTTCGGGTTGCGATTCGT
>JAYSVL010000324.1:0-5108 GCA_043718595.1 Gemmatimonadaceae bacterium | reverse complement strand
AGGTTTGTGCTTCCGGCCAGGTATGCGTGAGCAGGTAGGTTTTGCCGACGCGACGTCGCCCGGACACAAGAGCGAGACTCGGCCCCGGTCGGTCCAGCAGATCCCGGAGTTGCGCCCGCTCGAGGTCGCGATCAGCAAAGAGGGGTGTCGGTGGCCTGTTCGGACTGGGAAGAGACATCGGTGCTCACGAGAGAGTTGAATAACTAACTAAGCATACTAGTTAACTAACATAGTAGATAAGAAGCATGTTATGCAAGTTGCCGGATTTACCGTCGATACCGACCTCGGTTACTTCACGCGCTCCATCGAGCGTCCGTCTCGCAGCACCAGCCGCACCACCGTCAGGGAATCTCCAATCAGGACAACGTCCTCCGCCACGCGCCCGTCCCCCGCGCGCACCGTTAGCCTGACGCGCCTCGGCGTCTTGGCGCGCGGCGCACAAAGAGTCGCCAGACCATCAGTTCCGGTTGTGTAGAGCCGCACCGGAACCGTGAAGCCAGCAGTCGTGGTATCCCACGCAATATCAATGCGTGCGTTGTTCACCGGCCGGCCATCCGGCGTCATCACCCGCATCAGCACGGCTGGCAGATGCCCCGCTCTCCACACGCCCACGTCGCGGCAACGTCCCACCACAAACGACTCCGGCGTGGGCAATCGCAACACCGTCGACAGCGTCTCCGCGCGCACGACCAAACGTGGCACCGGCGCGGACAGCTCGAGACCGATCG
Organism: Gemmatimonadaceae bacterium; assembly: GCA_043718595.1. GTDB lineage: Bacteria > Gemmatimonadota > Gemmatimonadetes > Gemmatimonadales > Gemmatimonadaceae > Gemmatimonas. Next base: position 4,380 of record JAYSVL010000324.1, on the reverse strand, counting down.
GCAACAACCGATCGTCCTCCAGCGCAGCGCGGTACGGACCAGCAATCAGCTCGGTGAACCGCGCCACGCTCAGGCTATCGGCGCGCGCACGGTAGGGCGACTGCGTGAGCCGGATCCATCGATCCGGAATCGCACCATCAGCATCACCCACCGCGCGCAGCTCTAACGCACCAAACGTCCCGCGCCACACTGCCCCATCCGTCCATGTTGCCTCCGCCAGCGCACCACCGGTCTCACTGATCACACGCACCAGCCGTTCGCTGCTGCGAACGCTTTCCCGGAGCCGATTGCCCATGATGACACCCGGAACCGTTTCCACCGCAAACCCAGCCAGTCGCATTGTCCAGTGGTCAATGAACACCGCGCCACTTGGCATCTCAGCGAACACGACCTCCCCACCAGGCCGCGCGGCGTTCAGGCGAGTATCTGTCATCAGATACTTGTACGCGATGTGTGTGAGCACACGTGCGACCGTATCAATCCACAACGTGCCGTCGATCTCCACACGATCTCGCTGATTGCGCGCTGGTGTGAAGCGCACACCAACACGTTCCGGATGCGCTGCGTCACGATCGGCCAGACGCATACAGTAGCCGTCGAGAAACGCATCACTGAGCAGCACATCCGCATCGGGGCCGTAAAAAGTGCGCTCCGCGCGGCCATCGAGTGCGAAACCACTTCGCACAAATCCGGCAGGCGTGAGTGCAGCAGCAAACGACGCGTCCGAGCGCACCGACGTGTCTGTCGCCACATCCATGTCCACCACGCGCTCGCTCTCAAGCCGACGGTCAAATCGATAACGGCGCATGTTCGCGCGTTGCGATTCTCTCGCGACCACGGACGCCAGCAACGCTGATCGCGCCTGCTCCCACAAACCGAAGGCAACCGGCGTATCGTCGCGCATCGGACACGCCGCTCGCGCCCGCACCGTCATTCCAGCAATCAGACTGGGCAAGCGTTCAACACGCAGGTCAAGCACGCGATCGTCAGCAACAGCGCGCGGCAACAATTGCTCATACGGTCGAAAACCGATGCGTCGCATCTGCACACGCACCGCACTCGGCGGCGACAGCAAGCGGTACTCGCCATTGGCACCAGTCGTCGTACGTTGCAACACCGTGCGCGCAGAATCCAACAACGACACCACTGCGCCGGGAACGGCAAGGCCGCTTGTCGCATCGCGCACGGTGCCACGCAGCAATACCTGTGCTGTTGCGCCCGTTGACGCGAGTGCGAACAGCAGAAGTGCAAGCCCGCACCGGAGCGTCGTTCGCACGAGCTGCTCGCTACTTGCTCGGCGACATCACACGCGCCCGCTCTACTCCGCCAACGGCGCGCTGATCGCGGCGCGGCGTTTCGTAACGTACTCCGGCACCTCGGTCACCTGCGCGGCGAGCATCGCCTGCATGGGACGGCCCGCAAAGGGTGCCTGTCCGGCGAGGAGACTGGCGATTTTGACCATGGGCCAAGTTATAACGCGGATATTCGCATTGCCAAATGCGTTTATACCGGCCTCGGTGTGCCGGAGAGCATGTTCGTGGATTCCGATAGGCGATGGGAAATCCGCATTTCGAAGCGGAACGGGAACGGGTGGCAGAACTCGCTTGGAGATGGCACGAAAATTGCGCTTTGTTTCTTGAACGGCTATGCGCCGATGTTCGCGTTTGCTGCCATACCCTGTTGCGACGCGACAGCACCCTCACCATCACACGAAGTTGGAGCCTCTATGCACATGCAACTACGTATCTCGACAGCAGCGGTGTGGCTCCTGGTGGGCTTGCAAGTGCCAGGAGTGGGCAATGCTCAAACGACGATCACATTTGGCTCGCTGCTTGGCGCTCAGGGCTCGGCATTTACTGGTCCCTACACGGAGGGCGGCTTCACCGTAATCAGGCTAAGCAGCACGCCAAACATTTGCGTCGAAACGTCAAATGGCAATCCGACGCTTGCTCTAGCGGGCTGCTCGGTTGGATCAGCGGACCTTAGCATCACGCGTGTCGGAGGTGGGCTCTTTACGTTTCTCGGCCTTGACCTTGCCCATGGTGCGAACAGTTCCGGCCGTCGGAGAGAAGGTTAGACAACGCGGCGGTGGCTGCGCACGGAATGCCTTCGTGCGCAGCAGGCAACGCAATGACCGTTCGTCGCACTCGCACCGCAGCGTCGTTCGCATAACGTGCTCGCTACTTGCTCGGCGACATCAGACGCGCCCGCTCTTCGAGACGACTCGCTTCGTCGACACGTTTTGTTTGCCGCAACAGTTTCGCGTAGTCCACCAGCACCTCAGCAACACGCGGGGAGTTCGCGCCAAGCGCCGCTTCGCGAATCTGCAGCGCCCGCCGATACCGTATTTCCGCATCGGTAAACTTGGCCAAATCGCGCATCACGTTGGCCATGTCGTATTCGGCCGTGCCATTGCGTGGATCGCCGGGCACGACGCTCTTCCGCAGAATGGCGAGCGCGCGGTCGAGACGCGTCTCTGCGTCAGCTAGTCGCCCGCGTTTGTACGCAATCTCACCAAGATTGATGTTGATTGACGCGATGTTGGGATGATCCGCGCCGAGCGTTTTCGCCAGATTGGTTTCCGCGCGTATGTAGATGGCTTCGGCGTCGTCGTAACGCTCAAGCGAGTAGTACACCACGCCCAGGTTGTTGAGCGCGCGACCCACGTCGGGGTGATCGTTGCCGACGACCTTCTCGTACATGGCGAGCGCACGCAAGAACGCCGGTTCTGCGTCGGCATATCGCCCTTCGGCGAGATAGGTCGACGCGAGATGCCGTAATGTGCGCGCATAGTCGAGATCGTCCGGCATGTTGCTCCTGGCGCGCAGCGCGACCGCACGCGTCAGCAGCGACTCGGCTTCAGGCAAACGTCCCTTGGAGACAAACATGCCACCAAGGCCGCTGAGCACCGTCATCAATTCCGGACTCTCGCGCCCCAGTGCACGCTCTCGCGAACTCAACGTTGCACGATACAGCGACTCGGCGACCGCGAAACGTCCCTGCTGCTGGGCCAGGCGCGCGAGTTCGAGCACGCTCGACTGCAACTCGGCGTTGTCCGCACTCAGCCGACTCGTGCGAATGGCAATGGCTGCTTCGAGCAACGGTTGCGACTGCGCAAACAGTCCCATCTCGCGATAGACAATACCCATCGTGTGCATCATGTGTGCTTGCACCAGCGGCTGTCCGGCGAGCGCTGTGCGAATACTATCGGCGCCACGGTCGAGAATTTCGCGCGCTGTAACACTGTTGCCACGCGCTTCGCCCGGATCGGAGACGCGAAACAGTCCCGTGAGAAAACTCGCCACCTGCCGTGACGTCTCCGCTTCCTGACTGGCCAGCGCTTGCGCACGACGCGCGCGCACGAGCGCAACACCGGCCACAGAGAGGCCCGCAACAAGCGCTGCGACAACGGTCGCGCTGGCAACAACGGCGACACGATTGCGTCGTGCAAATCGCGACAGACGGTACAACGTGGACGGTGGTCGCGCGATCACCGGTTCGTTTTGCAGATAGCGCGTGATATCGAGCGCCAATGCGTTCGCCGTTTCGTAACGACGCGTGCGGTCCGGCTCCAGCGCCTTCATCACGATCAGATCGAGATCGCCTTGCAACTCGCGGCGCAGCGCATTGAGGTCGGTGTGTCGAAAGCCGGACACCTTATCTGCGGCGTCGCCCATCGTACCGAGCTTGATGCTTGGCAGGCTCGGGTTGGTATCGCGCGATGCCAGTCGCACCATGAACGCGTTGATGCCGAGCTCGTTGGGGTCAATTGGCAAGCGGCCCACGAGCAATTCATACAGCATGACGCCGAGCGAGTAGATGTCGGTGCGCGTGTCGACATCGAGTGCGGACGGGTCGGCCTGCTCGGGGCTCATGTACGCTGGTGTACCGATCGCGACGCCGATGGCCGTAAAGAGCGTGCGATCGGTGAGGCGCTGCGAGAGCGCTTTGGCGATCCCGAAGTCAATGACCTTCGGTACGGGCCGGTCATCCTGATAGGTGACCAGCACGTTCGACGGTTTGAGATCGCGGTGCACGACACCTTTTTGATGCGCATGCAACACGGCGTGACAGACATCAATGAAGATGCCCAGTCGTTGTCGCGTGTTAAGCTTGTGTGCGTCGCAGAAGTCGGTGATGGGAATGCCTTTCACCAACTCCATCACGAAGTACGGGCGTCCGTCGTCGGTGAGTCCGCCGTCGAGTACCTTGGCGATGTTGGGGTGCTCCATCACGGCAAGCGCTTGCCGTTCTGCTTCAAAGCGTGCGACAACTTCGCCAGTGTCCATTCCCGCTTTGATCACCTTGAGCGCGACGCGACGTCGCACCGGCTCCAACTGCTCGGCTTCGTACACCAGGCCCATGCCGCCCTGGGCGAGC
>JAYSVL010000323.1:0-5136 GCA_043718595.1 Gemmatimonadaceae bacterium | reverse complement strand
CGGCTCAGTACTATGTTGCTTTTAGCAATAATGTAGCAAAATTGTAATGTGACTTGACACGGTTAGGTGATTTGCCGAAACTCGTCACCATCTGCGAGCCTCCGGCCTCCCCTCCGATCGGCGAACAATCCCATGTCTACACCATCATCCAGTGATGGCATCGCGTCCGCGGTGCCCATCAAATTTCGCGCGGCCCGTGCCGTCCGTCGCGCTCTTGGCATCGACCGCGAGAAGCGCTGGAACACACAGTACGCCAACGGCGGCTGGAAATGGCTGCACAATCTGGATGAGCTGGCGCATCATTCGGTCTTGGCGGGTTACTTCGCTCGGCTCAAGCCGGGAGGATCACTCCTTGATGTGGGATGCGGTACCGGCGCGTTCCAGGAGCAGTTGCGCGGTTGTTACTCGAGGTACCTCGGCACGGACTTCGCGGAGCCGGTCAGCCAAGCCAGCGTCAACGTCGATGAGTTCACGAACTTTGAAGCAGCTGACATGAACGACTTCGCGACCGCTGAGCGTTTTGATGCGATCGTCTTCAACGAGAGCATGTATTACCATCACGACACGCTGGCTGGGATGCGGCGCTATGAAGAGTTTCTCGCGCCCGAGGGCATCTTCCTCGTGTCGATGCATGGCAAAGAACGCAACGATGACATCTGGGCGCGACTTGAGACGCGGTACCGTGTCCTCGACGCGGTCACGATGCAGAACAGTCGCGGTACCAAGTGGACGACCAAGGTACTGGTGTTGTCAGGCAACAGCCTGCTCACGCTGCACCCGCCCACGAGTTGACGGGCCTCGACGATCGCGATCGTTTCTAGCGCGCGCCGTCCGCGTCACCTGTCAGGCGATACTGAAGCGCCGCTGATGGACAACGGGCCACTTGCGCCGCCACCTCGTTGACCGACGCGGCCTCCGCTTGGTACGTTTGTAAACGTTTGCTCACGCTGCCGCCTTCACTGGTGGATTGTTCCAACGAATATCGCAGAATGAACAATGCAATATCGCGGCACAACTGTGCCACCGTGCACACCTCGTCGACACGCGCCCCGTCAATGGTGACGGGAATGCACCCGCCCAGCCGACATGCACTCCCTGTGTACCCTGTGCCCCCTGTGGTTCAATGCAGTTTGCGGTGCGTCCCAGCGCACCATCACACCAATTCCGCTAGCGCGAGAAAATGTCGACAAGCCAGATTTCCGGCACGCCTTCCTGCTGATACACCGGGCGTTTCTTCACACGGTCGTTGCGCGTCGTGCCCGGCGACCATGCTTCGATGGCCAGCAGCAACCGCCCCACGTCTTCAAATTGTGTTGCGCCGTGACCGTCTGCCATCAATGGCCACACCGAGAGATCCGGCTGCAGCTCGCGTCGCCGAGAGAATGTCACCGCGATCGGTGCCCAAAACAGTTCGTGACCGCCAACGGAAGAGACGTATGGCGTGCGCAGTTGATTCAACCAATCATTCGCAAAAATGAAAAACAGCATGCACCTCGTCCTGCCGCGACGCCCTCCCTGTGTACCCTGTGCCCCCTGTGGTTCAACTTCTTTTGCTGTTGCTTTCCACGACAACACAGATCCGCACTCGCCTCACGGGGTCATAGAAAACCACCGCAACCCACCGGCCGTCGCGCCAACGATCAGTTCCATGCGACCAGTGCCGAACAAATCGCCGGTCGCCGGTACCGCGTGCGCGTAGCTATGCACATCAAACGATGCGTCGCGTTCGAAGCGGATGACTCCGGTCGCTCCAACGCCGCGCCACAACTGCAGCGCGCCGTCACCATCGCCAATCAGCATGTCGAGTTTGCCATCGGCGTCGAGATCGACAAGCAGCGGCGCACTGCGACGCGCCACTTTGATATCCTGGAAGTGATCACTCACCAACACGAACTTTGGCGCGGTTCGCGTACCGGTGTTGCGATAGAGGTTGATCGTACCGGATGCTTCACCAATCACCAGATCCACCAGCCCGTCACCGTCGAGATCACCAAACGATGGCGTGCTGTTGGTGCCGCGTGTGATCGTCACGAGCGCCGTGTCGCGCATGACCCATGTTGGAGCGGTGCGCGTGCCCTCGTTACGATACCATTGCAGTCGGTCGCGCCACGTGCCTACCACAATGTCTGGTAAGGAATCGCCATCAAGATCCGTCACCGCTGGCGCGTAGTTGAAGTCGCCGCGGATCGGCAGCACGCCGCGCTCGCGAAATGCCGGTTGTGTTTTGGTGCCGACGTTGGCAAACCACGTGACCGTGCCGCTTGATCCGTCTTTCGGAGAAATCTTGCCACCAACCAGGAGATCAAGCAGTCCGTCACCATTCACATCGGCCAACACTGGTGCGGCATCAGCACCAACGTCGATCGTGTTGATGAGACGCTTGGTTGACACACGCCATGTGTCTTTCGGCTGCTGACGCACCAAATACACGTTGTCGATCGCCGTGCGACTCGGTTCGTATGCGCCGCCAATAGCGCCGAGCACGAGGTCGACGAGCCCGTCACCATCAGCATCCCCAAAGGTTGGCGCGTTGTAGCCCGACGTGAGCACGGGCTTGGCGAGTGGAAAGCGCGCCGGTTTTCCGGTGAGGTCTGGTTGCGCGCACGAACCTGTGTTCTCAAAACGCAGCAATCCTTCCTCAAAAAAATCGCCCCAGAACAAATCGAGTACACCGTTCCCGCGGAGATCCGCAAACGTGAGCGTGTTCGCGCCATGACGACGCGTTCGCGCGAGTTCAGCATTGGGTGCGACAAACGGGCCACCAACACCGGCGGTATCGACCGTGTCCGTGCGCGCCAGTGAGCCACCGGTCGACTCGGGGCCGAGTACTTCAATACCCTGCCAACCTTCTTCGAGGAGACGAAAACGTGGGGACCCGTCGGGGCTTGTGCCCTCCTGTTCGAAGCGATCGACCACGCCTTGCACACGACCGATAAACAGATCGAGTTTGCCGTTGCAATCGATGTCGACCGCGTTCGGAATGTTCTGTCGATCCGCAACAATGGCGCGTCCGTCCACGTCACGCAGCGTGTCACCCAACGCAGCGAATCGCGGTGCTGTTGTGGTGCCCTCATTGCGCCACACACGCATGTAGCCGGTCAGCATTTCGGACAGCAGATCGGCATCGTGATCGCCATCGATATCAACGAACCGGAACCAGTCGCCAACGTTGATGTCCTGAAAGTGATCGCTGCGCCATCGCCACTCAGCGCCGACGCGCTCAAACAACATCAGTTCGCCCGACCGTTCCTGCACGAACAGATCCAGCGTGCCGTCGCCGTTGATGTCGATCAACTGTGGTCGTGGTACATCAAATCCGCCAAGGAATGGCGCGTACATGAGCTGCCCGCTGCTGTCGCTCACCGGAATTCCGCGGACACGCACCGTGTATCGCCACGCGGCTGTGTGCTGTGCCCCACGCGCGCCGTGCGTGACGCGCGACGGGCTCATCGCCGACAGCAGGGCCGCCGCCGCGCTGGCAACCACGGCACCGCGTATGACAGAGGTGCGCTTCATCGGGCGCCTGCGGCACCCATTCCAGACGGGCTCGTGCCGAGCGGGAGTTCTTTGATCACCTTGCCGGTGGCGACGCTAACTACCGAGAGCCATCCGATGTTGCTCGTCGCGGACATGCCCGCCATTCCCGGCATGTTGTCGTGCGCACTTTGTCCGGTTTTCACGCCGCCGATGTTCTGATTGACGACGAACAGGTATTTGCCGTCCGCGCGCAAAATCATGTCGTACGGTTGTGCCATGTGGCCGCTGAATCGTCGCACGACGTTACCGCTCTGTAGATCGACCTCCGCCACGGCGCTGTCGGCGAAGAGCGAAAAATATGCGCGTTTCCCGTCGACTGAAAACACGGGATCCCATGGCTTGCCCGCCACCTTGAATTCGGCGATTGGCACGAATGGTGCCGTTTTTGTGAGGTCGAACACGAGCACACTGTTGGACAGTTCTCCGCCAACGATCATGCGCGTTCCATTGGGGCTCACGGTGAACTGCACCATCGACCGCGTGGCGTTCCCGGGCAGCGTAGTGAGCGTGACACGTCCAGTTGCTGTTTCCAGCGAAGCAAATCGATTCTCTGCCAGCGACGCAATGTGCACCCATTTGCCGTCGCGCGTGGCGGCGAGTGCGTGCGGGCGTGGAATCTGAATCTCTTGCTCCTCAACCATCTCGAACGACGAACGTTTGATCACGCCGAGCGACGTCGGTGGATTGACGGCCGTCATAGACCGCCCGACGTAGAGCGAATCGTGCACCGGGTCGAGCGCGAGCAAGCCGGGCGTTTCCATCTTTACCTGCGCTATGAGTCTGTTCGCCCGGTCGAACTTGAGCACGCGCCCGTCGCCAATCAGCGTCACATACCAGAACGAACCATTTCGCTCCACGACAGCGTGATGTGGCTTCGCGTTGGGTGTAAAGCCGAGCGTGGTGAGATCGATGACGGTGTCAACCGAGAGACGCGTTTGATCGACGACCGAGATTGACGCGCCGCCTTGATTGGTGACGTACAACTTGGCGCCGGGGCGCCCTTGTGCATGCGCGCTGGCGGCGCATACTACCGCCAGCGCGACGTGGCGCAGTATCACGGCACCACTTTGCGTGGTGGTGCATCACGCACCATGAAAAAACCTTCACCAATACTCACCACGCCGATCGCGCCATTCTTGAAGAACGGATAGTTGTTCCACGATCCCTGGAAGCCCGCGTTGTTCTCGCCGGGGTTCGTGTCCATGAATCCAATTTCTTTTGGATTGAGCGGATCGGCGATATCGAGGATGCGGAGCCCGGCCTTGTAGTTGGACTGATACATGCGATCGCCCTGGATATACAGGTTGTGATCACTCGCATGCGTTGGGCCGATGTACTCCCGCTTCATGATCGGCTGCTCAAGATCGGCCACGTCAAAGATCATCGTGCGGGTGCCTTCAGCCGATCGACCGATGTTGCCGGTTTCGTCTGTCTCGTCGTTGAGATACCAGTGCCGCTGATCCTCCGTAAACCACCCTTGATGGGCGTAGCCCGGCGTGTGGTAGTCGGCGCGCGAGAGCACCTTGACGTTCTTCTTGTCGGTGACATCCTGGATAGACACCGTGGTTTCGTTCGAGGCCATGCAGATCTCATGACCGG
>JAYSVL010000322.1:0-5149 GCA_043718595.1 Gemmatimonadaceae bacterium | reverse complement strand
CAACTCGACGTCGACACCACGGTGACCGCAGTGCGTGAACTGCCGGACGGCCGCGTCGCTGTTATGTTGAGTTCGACGCCGTTCTACGCTGAATCCGGTGGGCAGGTCTCCGATCAGGGAAGCATCACGGGCGCCGGATGGACGGTGGCCGTGAATGACGTGCGGAAGGTGGACGGTCGCATCGCGGCGATTGGCACGCGCACGGGCGACATCACGTTCGGCGTCGCGCGCGCGTCGGTGCCAAAGGAACGACGACGCAATACTGAGCGCCACCACACGGCAACACACCTGCTGCACGCGGCATTGCGCACGGTGCTCGGCGAACATGTGCATCAGGCCGGATCGCTTGTGTCGCCAGAGCGGCTGCGCTTTGACTTCACACACCATGGGCCCATGAGCGCGGAGCAGTTGAACGACGTTGAGCAGGGCGTGAACCGGGATGTGTGGAGTGCAGCACCCGTTCGCACTCGCGAAGAGGCATACACCGACGCGGTCGCACGGGGTGCGATGGCCCTCTTTGGCGAGAAGTACGGCGACGTGGTGCGTGTCGTGGAAATTCCGTCGATGTCGGTGGAACTGTGCGGTGGTTGTCATGTGCGTAACACCGCCGAAATCGGCCTGCTTCGGATCGTGTCGGAGGGTGGCGTCGCTGCCGGTGTGCGTCGTATCGAGGCGGTCGCAGGGCCGATGGCCTTTCAACTGCTCGTTGACCGCGACCGCGCACTAACCAGCGTCGCAGCGCGCCTCAAAGTGCAGATTGGCGGCACGGCGAACAGCCTGGACCAGCTAGAACGCAAAGTGGACGCTCTGCTCGACGAGCGGAAGCAGCTCGAAAAGCGCCTCGATGAGGCCATGCGTAGCGGCGGTGGTGGCGATGGGCTTGCACAACGACTGGCTGCGCAAGCCACGAACGTGCGTGGCGTCGCGTTGGTTGTGTCGGTTGTGACGGTGGCGGACGCTCGGGCGCTGCAGGCGCTTGGCGACGCACTGCGCGACACCATGCGTTCAGGCGTTGGTGTGCTTGGTGCCGAACTTGCTGACGGCAAAGGCGCGTTGTTGGTGGTGGCATCAGACGATGCTCGCGCACGAGGGCTGACCGCCGATGTGTTGGTGCGCGAAATCGCGCTGACAGTGGGCGGACGCGGTGGTGGCAAACCGCACATGGCGCAAGCCGGTGTGGAGTTGTCAAAACTCTCGACCGCACTAGACGCGGCACCTGGCGTTGTTGAGCGATTGGTTGGCCTCACGGCATGAGGCATCGTTGATGCGCGCCGCTAACATGCCGCGTTCTGCGCGCGCGTCTGTTGGCGATTGGTTCGCTGTCTTGCAGCCGGCACCACCTCCGGCTCTCGGCCTGCGTCTGGCGCAACTCCTTGAACCGTACGCCAACCTGCCCGAAGCTGAACTACCGGAATCATGCCTTGCGGCGGGGGAGCAATTGCTGCAAGGACTGCTCATTTCGGGTTCGACGTCTCGCGCAACGGCGCTGGACCTCCTTGCGGTCGACGCACTGATCACCTACGCATTTCAGGCGGCCGCCGACGACCCTGCACGCATTGAATCGCGCGCAGCTCGCGCGATGGGGCGCATCGCCGCGCTGCCTAATCCGGACGCGGTGTAGCGTGCGGGTCAGCGTTTCGCCGTGGAGGTTGTCGTGATCGATATTCATTCGCACTTGCTCCCGGGGGTGGACGATGGCTCTCCGTCCATTGAAGTCTCCGTCCCTGTGCTCCAGCGGTTCGCGCGCGATGGCGTATCAGTGCTGGTGTGTACGCCGCACCTCAATGCCTCGCACGCCGCTGAGGCGCCACACGACAAACACCTGGCGATCCTTGCGGAGCTGCAGTCCGCCGCTGCAGACATGCCAACGCTGCAATTGGGGTGGGAAATCATGCTCGACACACCTGGCGTGGATCTCACCGCTCCGATGCTCACGCTTGGGAACTCGCGTGCCCTGCTCGTGGAGTTCACCCGCGGTGGGTTGCCCCGCGGCGCCACGCAGGAACTGCGCCGGATCATTCGTAGTGGACGCACGGTGGTTTTAGCGCACCCCGAGCGGTACTTCGGGTGCACACTCGACATCGTCAAAGAGTGGCGGGAACTCGGCGTTGTCATCCAAACGGATGCCTCGATGCTCTCGGCACGCGGCGCCCCGGGCGAAATCGCGCGCGGTATGCTCGGTGAAGGACTGATCGACGTGCTCGCCTCCGACAACCACGGGGATCATCGCAGTCTCGGATTGGCGCGCGAGTGGCTGTTGGAGAAAGGTGGCAAGGACCAGGTCGAGTTGTTAACCACCACAAACGCCGGTTTGGTGCTGGACGATGAAGATCCGTTGCCGGTACCGCCGCTGCGTCCGGGACTCGTCGACAAGTTCAAACGACTGTTTCGGAGTTGACGTGAATCACACGCTGACCAACAGATGAATCACGCCGCCGTGACCCCGTTGCTCGATGCGTTGCGCACGCTCGCGCACACCGCCGAGGTAACCGCGCGAGAACTCGAAGCGGAATTACTGGGCGCATTGACGCTGGTACGTGAAACAGTCGACCGTGGCGGGACCCTGTTCTTTTGTGGAAACGGCGGATCGGCGGCTGACGCACAGCACCTCGCAACCGAGTACGTCGTACGCTACATGCGGAACCGCCGTCCATATCCTGCGGTTGCGCTCACGACCGATAGCTCGCTGCTCACTGCGGTGGGAAACGATTTTGGGTTTGATCACATTTTCTCGCGTCAGGTGGAAGCGCTCGCGAGGGTCGGCGACTTGCTGATCATCCATTCGACGAGCGGCAATTCGCCAAACGTCCTGCGTGCGGCCGAAGCTGCTCGCGCGAAGGGTGTCGGTGTGCTTGCCATGTCGGCGCGGGATGGCGGTGCGTTGCGCGCGTTGGCCGACGTGTGTGTTGTGGTGCCGACCGATCGCACAGATCGCGCACAGGAGATTCACCTTTGCATCCAGCACGCAATCTGTGAGGTCGTAGAGCGGGCGTTGTGATGTCACCCTGTCGCGCAACGGGCGGTTCCACATTCTCTTAGGCGATACTGTTCATGTCCTATCTCAGCTCAGCCGCGCATGATTGACCTCAGGGGAAAGCGCGCCATCGTTTCCGGCGGGACGCGCGGCATTGGCGCGGCGGTGTCCAAAATGCTTGCGGCAGCCGGCGCCGACGTGGGCGTGGCCTACTTGTCGCGCGACGATGAAGCGCTGGCGCTTGTCGACCACATTCGGCAGTCTGGACGAGACGCGTTTTCCTTTCGTGGTGATCTCTCCACGGCTGAGGCGAACCAGGCATTTATCCACAAGGCACAGCAACAATTTGGTAGCGTTGACATCGTCGTGGGCAACTCTGGCATTTGGCCACCGGTGCCGACGAACGTCGAGGTCCTCGACGATGCACGATGGCGCAAGACGCTCGCGACAAACCTCGACGGCATGTTCTACCTCGCGCGAGCCGCCGTACCTGTGCTGAAAAGCGGCGGGCGTCTGATCTTTGTGTCGAGCACGGCTGGACAACGCGGTGAGGCAGGTCATGCAGACTACGCGGCGACGAAGGGTGCGATGATCTCATTCGTAAAGTCGCTGGCTGTGGAACTGGGTCCACGAGACATCACGGTGAATTGTGTCGCGCCCGGCTGGGTGGACACGGAAGCCGTCGAACGTCCATTCGCCGGCAGCGGTCGAGCCGCCATCGAGGCGGCCATTCCGTTGCGACGGGTTGCGTCTGCCGCTGATATCGCAGGACCGATCGTCTTTCTGGCTAGCCATTTGGCGCGTCACGTGACGGGGGAAGTGCTCAACGTCAACGGTGGCAGCGTGCTCTGCGGGTGAGCGTACACGACCCGCTGCGCGCATTGCGGCCTCCTTCCAGCGTGGTCGACATTTCGCGCACACTGATTGACGCCGGCTATACGACGTGGTGCGTGGGCGGGGCCGTGCGTGATGCGCTGCTCGGCGCCGAACATCTCGACTGGGATCTGGCCACTGCGGCGACACCCGTCCAAGTGCAGCGACTGTTCCGCCGCACGGTGCCGGTGGGTGTTGAGTTCGGTACCGTCGGCGTGCTTGATCGTTCGGGTGTTATGCACGAGGTGACAACCTTCCGTCGAGATGTCACGACGGACGGTCGTCATGCGGTGGTAGAGTTCGGTGCGACGCTCGACGAAGATCTTGCGCGACGCGATTTGACGATCAACGCGATCGCCTATCACCCACTCGAACATCGCCTGCACGATCCGTTCGATGGGCAAGGTGATCTCACGCGTCGAATGATTCGTGCTGTTGGCGAGGCGTCGGAGCGCATGCGCGAGGATCGACTTCGTGCGTTGCGGGCGATTCGCTTCAGCGCGCGTTTCGATTTTGCGTTTGACGACGCGACCTGGCTGGCCGTCGTGGAAAGTGCGCCGCAGCTCGGGCGACTCTCGCCGGAGCGGGTGAAGCAGGAACTTGAGAAAACGGTAGAGCAGGTGCGCTGTCCATCGAAGGCATTCCAGCGCTGGAGAGACTCGGGCGCCTTTCGCGCACTCGTGCCAGCACTGGCGACGATCAGCGATACCACATTGCAGGCCATCGACCGCCTGGCGCTTCCTGGCGTGTTAACACGTCCACAGCGACGTGCGCTGCGGCTCGCCGCACTGTTCAGTGATCTGGATGGACGACAGACGGCGCTAGCGCTCAAAGCGCTGCGATTTTCACGTGCCGACGTTACGTGGATTTCTGACATCGTGGCGCGTTGGCACGATCTCAACCATGCGTTCGCCGCGTCTCTGATGGTTGGCGCTCTGTCGGACCGTGACCTGCGCGTGCTCGCGGCGCGTGTTGGTCGGCTTCGGGTGACGGGGTTCATGCGCCTCGCGTCAGCGCGATGGAACGCCATGTCTTCGGCCAGCGCGCCAGCCGGCGCGGCGATCCGCTCTGCGCATCGTCGGCTGCTTCGTATCGCGTTTCGCGACGCCATTGCAACAGCGGATCTGGCCATCGACGGCGACGATCTTCGGCGCGTCGGCATTCCGCCGGGTCCGCTCGTTGGTCGCGTGCTCGCCTCCCTGCTGGACGCCGTGATCGCAGATCCGACGGTCAACACGCCGTCGCAATTGGCGGCTTTGGCCGTGAGCGCTGCACGTGTGGCGACGTCCGCGGAGCGCGAGC
>JAYSVL010000321.1:0-5153 GCA_043718595.1 Gemmatimonadaceae bacterium | reverse complement strand
CTCGACAAACTGGATCGCCAGCCGACCAATATCTCGGCGGAGAAATTAGCCGCCGCTGGTCTTTCGGTAGACATCTGCGACGTAGTACTGGGATTTGGCACGCTCGATTTCGACACACTCCGCACACGATACGGCACGGCCGCTACCGTACAGGAACATGTCGCACGATTTAGTGAGTACTTCGCGCACGCAAGGGCGCTGGGTATCGCACCGTGGATTCAATTCGATTTGACGATCGTTCGCGGACTCGCGTACTACACGGGCATCGTGTTTGAGTTGTTCGACGCCAAGGGTGACTTTCGCGCCATTTGCGGCGGCGGCCGGTACGATACGCTCCTCGCGTCGCTCGGCAATGTGGACTTACCGGCGCTGGGATTTGGCATGGGTGATGTCGTGCTCGTAGAACTGCTGCGCGCACGCGGGCTCATGCCCAGCAGTACTTCGTCCATCGACTACTGGCTGATGTTGGCGGAGAATTTTGAAGCGGAACCGGCCTCGGTCCTCGAGCTGGCGCGCGCGTTGCGGGATCGCGGCCAATCTGTCGAATACGCGCTGCGACCGATGACGCGCGATAAACAAGTGCGTGCGGCAGAAAAAGCCGGTGTCGGGCATCTGGTGTTGGTGCTGCCTCGCGTGGAGGCGCACGAGCCGGAAGTCCGCGTGATACACTTCAGCAGTAAGCGTGAGCGTACCCTCTTGATTTCCGCGTTTCTCAACGAGCATCAAGCCCATGGCTGACGATAAAAAACTGCCAACCCGCGCTGAAAACTTCAGCGACTGGTACAACGAACTGGTCTTGCGATCGGAGTTGGCCGACTATTCGCCGGTGCGCGGTTGCATGGTGATCAGGCCGCACGGGTACGGGATTTGGGAGCGCATGCAGCGGGCGCTAGACGACATGTTCAAGGCCACCGGCCACGTGAACGCGTACTTTCCGTTGTTCATTCCGGAAAGCTTCCTGTCGAAAGAAGCGGAGCACGTGGAAGGATTTGCACCGGAATGTGCGGTAGTCACGCACGGCGGCGGCAAAGCATTGGAAGAGCGACTTGTCGTACGCCCAACGTCGGAAACGATCATCTACTCGATGTTTGCCAAGTGGGTCCAGAGCTATCGCGACTTGCCGTTGCTCTACAATCAGTGGGCCAACGTGGTACGGTGGGAGATGCGCACGCGATTGTTTCTCCGCACTATGGAGTTCCTGTGGCAAGAGGGGCATACCGCACACACGACGCACGACGAGGCCGAGGAAGAGGCGCGCCGCATGCTCGGCGTGTATCGCACGTTCATGGAAGGATACATGGCGATGCCGGTCATCACTGGACTGAAGACCGACTCGGAGCGTTTCGCCGGGGCTCTTCGCACGTATTCGTGTGAAGCCATGATGCAGGACAACAGGGCCTTACAAGCAGGTACCTCGCACAATCTTGGCCAGAACTTTGCCAAAGCGTTCGACCTCAAATTTCAGAACGAGCAAGGGCAGGAGGCGTTCGCCTGGAACACGAGTTGGGGTGTGTCGACGCGTATGGTCGGCGGGTTGGTGATGACTCATGGTGACGATGCGGGATTGCGGCTGACGCCACGGTTGACGCCCATCCAGCTGGTGATTGTACCCATCTATAAAACCGATGACGAGCGTGCGGCTACCGTGAGCGCGGCGAAGCGCATCGCCGATGAGCTGGGCAGTTACACGCGCCCTGATCACGAGCGTATCCGCGTGCATGTTGATGATCGGATCGGTATCAAACCAGGGGCGAAGTACTATCACTGGGAGTTGCGGGGAATTCCGCTCCGCCTCGAAATCGGTCCGCGCGATCTGGCGTCGTCGTCGGGAATGCTGGTGCGACGTGACTCGAGAGAGAAGCGACCGATGGCGTTCGACGCGCTGCGTAGCGAGTTGCCCATCCTATTGGACCAGATTCAGGACGACATGCTCGCGTCGGCGCGCGCACGCCTTGAAGCAAACTCAATTCGCGAACATATCAGTTACGATCGCTTCAAAGAGGTGATGGAAGGCGACGGCGCGTTCGTGTACGCCGGATGGAATGGCGACCCGGCCGTCGAAGCACGCGTGAAAGAGGAGACGAAGGCGACGATTCGCTGCATTCCCGACGCTGAGTTTCGTTCGCCGGTGGCACCAACCACCTGCATGGTGACGGGTGAGCCGGCCAAGTACGAAGTGCTGTGGGCGCGAGCGTACTGAATCGCGTGGCTCAGGCGATCGGCGGATTCTCGCGCAGCAAGGAGACGTTGCACGTCGAGGCGGTGCCGTTGCGCGACATCGCTTTGGCCGTGGGCACGCCCTGTTATGTCTACAGTGCCAATGGTATCCGTGAGCGCTATGGGCAGCTGGCCAGCGCGTTCGCTGGTGTTCCGCACCGCATTCACTATGCGATGAAGGCGAACTCCAGCCGGTCTATTTTGCGGCTGCTGCACGAACTTGGCGCCGGCGTTGACATCGTGTCTGGTGGCGAGTTGCAGCGCGCTCAACGCGCCGGGATTGATGGCGCGGCGATGGTGTTCAGCGGGGTTGGAAAGACGGCGGAGGAGATCGACCTTGCACTCCGGGCCAACGTCGCGTTGATCAACGTCGAGTCGGAAGCGGAGTTGCTGGCGATTGCTGCGGTAGCGGCGGCGCGAGGAGTTGTGGCCTCGGTGGCGTTGCGTATCAACCCCGAAGTTACGGTTGACACACCGCACGAGTACATCAAGACGGGGGAGAAGGGACAGAAGTTTGGTATCCCTCGTGACGCTATCGCGCACGTTGGTGCGCTGATCACATCGCTTCCCCATGTGGCGCTGCGTGGCATGGGCATGCATCTGGGTTCGCAGATCGTGAACGCTGACCCCATGCGCGCCGCACTCCCGCGACTGCTCGACGCGGTGACGGTCATGCGCGAGCAAGGGCACGATCTCCGCCACCTGGACGTTGGCGGTGGCCTTGCCGTACCGTACGCACCTGGAGATCCAGCGGCGGATCTCGAGGACTATGCGCGGCTCGTGCGCGAGGCAGCGCAGTTGAGCGGCTTGCACTTACTACTGGAACCGGGCCGCTTCCTGGTGGCTGAAGCTGGTGTGCTGTTAACGACGGTGTTGTACCGCAAGCAGGCGGCGGGCAAGCACATCGTGGTGACAGATGCGGCCATGAATGATCTCATGCGTCCGGCGTTGTACCAAGCGTATCACGCGATCGACGCGGTCGACCCCACTGATGGAACGGTGACCGCCGACGTCGTTGGACCCGTTTGTGAGTCGGGAGATTTTTTTGCCAAGGGACGCTCGATTCCGGACGTACACGCCGGCGCATTGCTCGCTGTTCGCACGTCAGGGGCGTACGGCTTTGCGATGGCCTCAAACTACAACTCACGTCCTCGCGCCGCTGAGGTGCTCGTTGACGGCCATCAGTTTGCGGTGATCACCGAGCGCGAAACAATCGACGACGTGACGCGATGCGAACGCGTCAACCTTCAGTGGAGAACCACCTGATGCGCATTGGCCTGTTGTCGGATACACACGATCGCCTGCCGGCGATTCGCGAGTTAGTGCAACAGATGGTCGCCGGCGGCGTCTCACTGATTATGCACGCGGGTGACTATTGCTCACCGTTCTCGCTGCAGCCGTTCAACGATGTCTCCGTGCCACTCCTCGGGGTATTCGGGCGCAACGACGGCGATCGCGACTCCCTCATCGCCGCGGCCAGTACAGGATTTGGAGCCGCCGAACTGTATGAGTCACCGCACAGCTTTGACTTGCAGGGCAAGTCGGTCATGCTCATCCATGATCTCGCTGATGTGCACCAGCGATCAATTGACGAACACCAAGTCATCGTGCACGGCTTTTCGCACATCCCCGAGATGAAGTCGCGCGGCGATTCGCTGCTCGTCAACCCTGGAGAAGGGTGCGGCTGGCTCTACGGGGCTCCGACGGGTGCCATTCTCGATCTTGAGACGAAAGCGGTCGAGTTTCTCAAGCTGACGGGACCGGAGTGGAAGACGTGACGGGCAGTCGTATTCTGATTCTGGATTGCGGATCGCAGTTTACGCAGCTCATCGCCCGGCGTGTGCGCGAAGCGCGCGTATACTCGGAGATCCATCCACCAACGCGCTCTGTGGAGTGGATTCGCGCGTGGAAGCCAGACGGGATCATCTTGTCGGGCGGCCCGAGTTCTGTAACTGATGTCGACGCGCCGACCATTTCACGCGACGTGCTGGATATCGCACCAATCCTTGGCGTGTGTTACGGCATGCAGCTCATTGCACATCTCGAAGGCAGCGCGGTTGTCGCTGCCGGGCGGCGCGAGTACGGGCGCGCCGAGGTGATCGTGGAGGATCCGAGCGGAGTTTTTGCTGGGTTTGCGCCGGGCGAGCGCACGACGGTGTGGATGAGCCATGGTGATCACGTGGAGACCGTACCGGCGGGCTACCTGCCAACTGCAACGAGCGGCGGTATCGTCGCCGGATTCCGGCATTCGACGCGACCGATTCACGCCATTCAGTTCCATTCGGAAGTCGCGCACACCGTGCGAGGATCAGACATCATCGCAAACTTCCTGTTTGGCGTATGCGCATGCACGCCAGACTGGACGCCCGGAAATTTCATCGACATTGAAGTCAACAAGATTCGCGCACTTGTTGGTACGCGTCAGGTCATTTGCGGGTTGTCGGGTGGCGTCGACTCGAGCGTCGCCGCGGCGCTCGTGCATCGGGCGATCGGTGATCAACTGACGTGCATTTTTGTTGATACCGGACTGCTGCGTTTGCACGAACGGGAGCAAGTCGAACGAACGATGCGCGCGCATCTGGGCATCAAACTGATCACGGTACGCGCAGAGGATCGGTTTCTTACCGCCCTTGCGGGCGAAGGTGACCCCGAAAGAAAGCGCAAGATCATCGGCCACACGTTCATTGATGTGTTCGAAGATGCATCGGCGGCGGCAGGGCAAGAAGCGGCCTTTCTCGTGCAAGGTACGCTTTACCC
Source organism: Gemmatimonadaceae bacterium (assembly GCA_043718595.1). Lineage (GTDB taxonomy): Bacteria > Gemmatimonadota > Gemmatimonadetes > Gemmatimonadales > Gemmatimonadaceae > Gemmatimonas. The sequence continues at coordinate 179 of JAYSVL010000321.1, read as the reverse complement.
GGACGTGATTGAGTCCGTGAGCGCCAAGGGCGGTCCATCAGCCACGATCAAGACACATCACAACGTTGGCGGACTGAAGCCCGATATGAAGTTCGCGCTCATCGAGCCGTTGCGCGAGCTGTTCAAAGACGAAGTGCGGAACGTTGGCCGTGAACTCGGCCTGCCGGAGGAGATGGTTG
>JAYSVL010000033.1:0-2820 GCA_043718595.1 Gemmatimonadaceae bacterium | reverse complement strand
ATCGGCTTCTCGATGTTGGGCAACGGTGAGCGGTTCTTCGTGCGACAGTCACCTGCTGCGTCTGCGTTGCGACTGGTGCGACCATGGACACAGCTGCTACGTCGCGCGGATTCGGCGCGGGTGGTCACGCCGCCGTAGGCGCGCATCAAAGACCGGGTCATTGGATGTCAACGCCATCCTATCTTCGCGGGCCTGTGCGATAAGCATTCGATCGAACGGATCGCGATGGTCGCCGAGCAGTGCGCCGACAGCCTGCGCGTGTTCAGGGGAAACAGGGAGCCCCGGCTGTCGAGCGGGACCGGTTACACCAGCGGAATGGATCGTCACGCTGTGCTCCTCAATGCGAAAGTCACTCAAGTCGCTGAGCGTCCCCGCCGATACCTAAACGCGAACTCCTCGGCATTGGGCCGTAAGGGGCAAAAGGGCGATTGACGCCTACGAGCCGGGAACGGCGGACCTTTCATGAACGCGAGACTACTGACGGCCGGAGTATTGGTCGGCATCATCTGCAACGACGCCCGGGCGCAGGCGCCTGAGTTACCGCGCCCCCTGGTTGTCACCGCCGAAAACATGAGCGCCCTCGCCGCGGCCGTTCCGCGCACGGGCGATGCGCGCGTGCTTCGGCCGGGCGACGTCGTGCGCTATCGACTGACGTTCACGAACACGACGCCGGATTCCGTGCGCAACGTGCAATTCAGCGACCATGTGGGCGAGGGTGGGTGAAAGCGCGCGCGCAGGTGACGGCGGAGCTTGGTGTGCGGTATGCGTTTCGGCAGGCCATTGCCAGCCTGACGGCATCGGACGGCACGAAGCTCCGCCCTCGTTCGTCGGCGAACTCCGGATCGCGGAGTTTTGACCTAGCCCCAGCGCTGGCTGTTGTGCCGCAGCGCCGCCGATTCTGCTGACCGCCATCGCTCGCGCGCGAACCCTCGGGGCGCTCGCATTCGTGATGTCGCTGGGACTGTGGGTGCCGACCACGATGAACGCGCAGGTCACGATCACCAAACGCGTTGCAGCGGCTAGCGATGACGCCGAACAGGAAGGATCAACCGGGACGACGCCCAACAGGATCTGGCTGAATAGCAGCGACATCGAGCTGGTCAGCGACATCCAGTCACCGACCGCCGGCCTTCAGACAATAGGCCTGCGCTTTACGGCGATGACCATTCCGGCCGGCGCAACCATCACCAGCGCATATATCAATTTTCGAGCCATCGCGGCCGATGCCCCGATGACCAACAGTGAAGCGACCAGCCTAACCATCAGGGGGCAACTGATCGGCGACGCGCCCACGTTCACTGCGACGTCGAACGACATTGGAAGCCGTACGCTGACAACAGCATCAGCGGCGTGGTCGCCCGGTACCTGGACGACGGGAACCGACTACAGTTCGGCCAGTCTCGTTTCCGTACTTCAAGAAATCGTCAACCAGGGCGGCTGGGTGTCAGGCAACGACCTGGCAATCATCATCAATGGAACCGGGCACCGAGCGTCCCAAGCGTACGACAGTGATCCCGCGAACGCCGCCGAACTCGTCGTCACCTACGCGACGACGACGCTGGCGACGGGTACTGACCCGAGCAATGCGAGCATTGCGCCGGGTGGTGCAGCCACGATGGCCGACGCTTTCACGCTGCAGACAAGTAGCGGCACCAACGCCATCACGGCGGTCACAGTGACACTGGCGACCGGCACCGCGGGCGGACTGTCTCTGGTGGAAATCACCAATGACGCCGGCACTGTGGTGTACGGTTCTGTCGCGAATCCGGGCAGTGATACACCAGCGATCACGTTGTCGACGAACATCACGGCAACCACGACGCTCACGCAGTACAAGATTCGCGTCACGCCAAAATCGCACGTCAACATGCCGGCACCCGCCGGGTCGACCTACGCGGTCACGGCACGCATCTCGGCGTGGACAAGTTCGAACGGGCAAGTCGGATCGGATGCGGCGGGCACGACGGTCACCATCGACAACTTGTCACCGGGCAACGTGACAGGGTCGACCGCGACGGCGGGACTGAGCCAGGTGTCACTCGCGTGGACCAATCCGGGCGACGCGGATCTCGGGTCGATTGTCGTGTTGCGCCGCACGACGAGTGTGGTGACGGATACGCCGGTGGAAGGGAACACGTACTCGGTCGGCAACACGATTGGCTCGTCGACGGTTGCGTGTGTTGTGACGGCGCCGACCGCCAGTTGCACCGATACCGGTCTCACCAACGGAACGGCGTACTACTACAAAGTCTTTGCCAGGGATGCCAACGGCAACTATGCGACGGGTGCGGTGCCGAGCGGCTCTCCAGCGACACCGGTCGCGACGACGCTGGCCACGGGTACCGATCCTGGCAACACGAGTCTCGCGCCCGGTGGTGCAGCGACGATGGCTGATGCGTTCACGTTGCTGACGAGTGGCGGCACCGACGCGATCACCGCCGCCACCGTGACACTGGCGACTGGAACGTCGGCCGGATTGTCACTGGTCGAAATCACCAATGATGCCGGGACCGTGGTGTACGGCTCGATCGCCAATCCTGGCAGTGACACACCCGCGATCACCCTATCAACGAACATCACGGCGACGACGACGCTCACCCAATACAAGATTCGTATAACGCCCAAGTCGCACGCCAACATGCCGGCGCCAGTGGGCAGTAGCTATGGGGTGACGGCGCGGATCAGCGGATGGACGGGCACGAACGGACAGACGGGGTCCGACGCTGCAGGCACGACGGTGACGATCGACAATCTCTCCCCGGGTAACGTGACGTCGTCGTCAGCGACTGCAGGGAATACGCAAGTATCGTTGACGTGGAC